>JANODH010000149.1:0-11789 GCA_031412595.1 Sphingomonas sp.
GTGCCAAGTGCTTCAGCGCTGAACCCCTCAGCGCGACTTGTCGAAAGTTTTGAGAACAGGTCCCGCCGTAGATCTAAATCATCGTCGTCAGTTCAGTGAGCCAATCGGGCGATGCCGTGACCAGAACGCCTTCGATTACGCGATCGACCCCGGTGAAGATCATGATCCCGACAGCCACCAGAAGCCCGCCAAGCACTGTCTTTCCTCGTTTGCCTGTTGTCATCATTCGCCCACGCCAGCGGCCGAGCGCGGACCGCGTGAGCATGGCCAACACGAGCAGTACGGTGGCGATGCCGACGCCGAACGCGAGCATGACGATGGCCACCTCGCCGAGGTTTTGGCCCTGCGCTGCCAGGACGGTCGCGGCACCCAATGTCGGGCCGACGCACGGGCTCCACACGATACCGAGCAGCATGCCGATCCCCGCCTGTCCCGCGAGGCCAAAGCGTTCGAAATCATGCTGGCGTGCATTACCCCAGTCAGCCAGTGGCGTGGCCGCCCGTGTCGCCAGTGCCTGCACGCGCGAGGATAGGAGAAAGACACCGGCGGCGACCAGCATGACCGCGCCGAAAATGCGGATGTTCTCGCCATCGAAGCCCGACGACGCGCCGAGCGTTGCGACCAGAAACCCGACAATCGTGAACGACAGCACGAGGCCCGTCGCCAGGGCCAGCGGGCCAAAGCGATGGCGCTGTGCCGCGCTGCTCAGCACAATCGGCACGAGCGGCAGCACGCACGGCGAAAGGATGGTGAGTGCCCCTGCGCCAAATGCAAGGAGGGGGGAAAGACCGGTCGACATCGCCTAGCGCGTGGTCGTGGCAAGAAGTGCCTGAATCTTTGCTTTGTCAGTTATGTAGGATATGCGGCCTAGCTCTCGGCCGTCTTTGAATGCAATCAGCGTCGACTGCTTTTGTACGCCGAATGCCTGCCATTCGCTTTTCTGCTTGTCATAATTGATGCGCAGGACGAGCAGCTTGTCATAGGCCGGCGCAATCACTGTGGATTTGATGGTTTTTGATTGCGAGGCACAGACAGGGCACCACCAGGCATTGACTTCGATGAGAATGGGGCGGCCCGCCTTTTGCGCGGCATCGAATGTCGCGCGGTCGAACGGCTTGAATTCAGCTGCGATTGCGGGCTGGACGATGGCAATGGCGGCGGTGAATGCGAATGCGGCGGAACGAAGGAATGACATCGGCTGATCCTGCAGTTGTTTGACGATAGCCGTTCGTCGGAAGGGTGCCGGTGGTTACAGGTCCGACGACTGTTTCCGGCAGGCCCAAAGCGCGAGCAGCAAGACGACCGCCAGAAACGCGATCATCGGCACACCATGCCCGAGCACCGTCATGGCATCACGTTCGCGCAGCACGGCATCGTGCGCTGCCCGGATGAAATGCGACAGAGGAAAGATGTTGCCGATGACCTGCGCCCAACGCGGCAGCGTATCGAAGGGGTAGAGAAAGCCCGAGAGCAACATTGCGGGCAGGTAAAAGGCAACTGCTCCCTGCAGGGCTGACAGCTGCGTCGTCGCGCGGGCTGAAATCACGAAGCCGATCAGATAGTGGGCAGTTGCAAAAGCCGGCAGCAGCAGGACCAAGGCGACGGTCGCGGCGGGCAGTGGCAGTGCAAAAAGCAAATGCCCCGTCACCAGTACGAGCAAGCCTTGCAGCGTTCCGATCAGCACATGCGGCGCCAGTTTGCCGGCAATGAGTTCGATAGCGCTGACCGGCAGAGAGCGGAACGTCTCCCACGACCCGCCTTCGCGTTCGCGGGCAATGCCGATGCTGCCCAGCATGACCATTGCGATCATCACCGTGACGCCGGCGAGAGCCGGTGCATAAGTCCAGTCGCTCCGCGCATCGGGATTGAACAGCCGTTCGATGCGCAGGCCGGGGCCAACGTCGGCCATATCACTGCGGCCCGCGCGCTCGGCGTGATACGCGCTTTCGATCCGGGCGACGACAGCCATCGTCAGCAGCGGGTCGGTTGCATCGACGATGATCCTGATCGGTCCGCCGGGTGCAGTCGGGTCTGCCATGCTGCGGACGCGCGGCACTTCGATGCCGATCGTCGAGTCGCCATGGCGAACGTCAGCGACGGCCGCGCCCGCCAGGCCAACGGGATCGACGACAATGACAGACGGGATTTTGCGCAGGGCAGCGACAACGTCGCGTGCACCTTGCGGCGTCGGAGCAGCGACACTGACCCGCACGGTCGCTGCACCCGGCCTGATCGCATAGCCGAAGAGAATGATCTGAAACACCGGTACAAGCAGCAGGAGCGTGAGTGCCATGCGCGCGCGGATCAGCCGCTTGGCTTCGACGACCGCGATGGCCTTCACCACCGCGAAATTCATTTTGTGGCCATGGCGAAAACCGCATCTTCGAGCGTCGGGCTGCCGCGCTCGGCAACGGCTGCGCCGGGTGTCATCGGACCGCGAACTTTGCCATCGTGATAAAGCAGGATGTTCGCACATCGGCCGGCTTCGATGAGGTCATGCGTGCTGACAATGATCGTGCAGCCCTCGCCCGAAAGTGCGGCCATCCATTGCCACATCGCACGGCGCGTCACGACGTCCAGTCCTGCCGTCGGTTCGTCGAGCAACAGCAGCTTGGGTCCATGGAGAACGGTTGCAACGAATTCCACGCGGCGTGCCCACCCGCCCGACAATGTCGCAACTCGTTGTTTCAGCACGTCGCCGATGCCATAGCGCTCGACGGCGTCGGCGACGCGAGCATGATCGACACCCTGCACGGCGGCCCGAAACGCAAGGTTTTCTGTAACGCTCAGGTCGGGATACAGCGCATTGCGTTGCGTCATATAGCCGAGGTGGCGACGGTTCGCCGGGTCGCAAAGCGGCCGACCCAGAAATGAACCGCTACCCGTATCGGGCCGAAGCAGCCCGGCAAGCAGACGCAGCGTTGTCGTTTTGCCGCCGCCATTTGCACCGACCAGCCCAAGTATTTCACCCGATCCAGCTTCGAAAGACAGACGATCAAGAACCGTCCGCCCGCCAAACCGTTTGCCGAGACCGGCGACCGAAACGATAATGTCAGCCGTGCTCATACAGGAACCCGCCATGCATGAATTTCGTGGCTTCTGCTCCCAGAGCGAGGATCCGGGTTCCGCGCGCAAGCCCGCCCGCCCGGAGTTCGGCAAGCGCGAGCCAGATCGCTGCCGAGCCGGTATTCCCGACGCGGTCGGCATTGCCGAAGACCCGTTCACGATCGACCCCGAGATGGCTCGCGATCTGCGTCCGGATGCTTCCGCTCACTTGATGCGGGACGATGGTATCGACGCTGTCGGCCGTGACGCCTTGCGATGCAGCTGCTGCGATCCCGGCTGCGAACAGGGCGGGGCCGGATGCTGCAATGCGTGCATAGTCGTGCGCAAATTCATTTTGGCCCGCGTGCATCTGCAAGCCGGGCGGACGGCCGAGCCCCGTCGCGCCGAACCACGCCCCCGAAATCAAGCTGCAACCTGCTGCACCGGGGGCAACGATGATGGCTGCCGCTGCATCGCCCATCTGGACCAGGTTTACGCATTGGCCGCGGTTTTCGCTGGCGCGGTGTGGATCGAAAAACAATGAGCCAGTTTCTGACCCCACAATGGCGATCGGCGCGTCAAGTCCGCCTGCAATCAAGCCGAACGCGATCATCAGGGCATTGGCGAAACCGGTGCACGCTTGTCGCAATTCGACATGCGGTCCGGCGTAGCCCAGATGGTCGGCAACGAACGTGATGTTGCCAGGGAGTGGCTGGACCGGCGTGGTCGTATGTCCGATCAGATAGCCGATCTTGCCGATCGAAAGACCAGCGTCGTCGAGCGCGCGGTTGACGGCGATGGCTGAAAGTTCGGCGTTCGAACAACCGGCCGATGCACCTTCGTGACGTTTCAGGAACGGGCGCGAAATATGGCGCGTGGCGATGCCCATGCGCTTTGCGATCGCGCGGGCTTCGCGTCCGGCCGGAAAGGCGAAACGATCTTCCAGCATCGCAACAAGCGCGTCGGTCGGCACCGGACGACCCGGAAGCGCCTGCCCGCTGCCCAGCACTGCCAGCTGCCCGCGCGACCGCCAGGGCGCAGAATTCATGCGAACAAACCTGCGGGAAGGCGCCGGACATCGCGCGCCAGCAGCACGGGATCGACCTCTAGGCTGTCGAGCGCAGCACCCGCCAGTGAAAGTATATCGGCAAGCGCATTGCGTGCTTCGACCGCAAGCTGGCGCAGCGTGACAGCATCGGCCCGCGCAAGTGCCAGACGGCGCGAGACCGATACGTGATGCGATTCGTCGCGCCAGATTGCCGCAAGCGCATCGTGGATACGGGGCGCACAAGCCAGCGCCGCCTTGCGATGGAGCAAGCGCCCGAGCACCGTGCAAACCGCTGAATCGAGCGCTGCTATCCGCCCAAGCTGAAACGCCGTGCTGCCGCGACCGAGGTTGATGTGGAAGCGCCGCGCCTGCCGCAACATATCGCGGTGTTCGGGCGGCGGCGGCAACGCGGCGCGCAAGCTTAGGATCAACCGATCATGCCTGTCTTCATCGATAGCAATGCCCGCAAGTGTCAGACGGGCCTCGGAATCGTCGTGGAGCGCCGCGGCAAGCCCGTCAAAAGCCAGCGTGGCCGCTTCTTCGCCACATCCGAGAATTGGAAGCAGTGCAGCCAGGCCTTCAAGGTGACGCTCGGTCAGCGTCGTGTCGATCTCGAACGGATAGAGCATCGGCGCCCGCGCTGTCCGGCGAAAACATGACGGCTCAGGCGTTGCCGCTGATGCGGGACGATCGGTTGAAGTCGAAAGCACGTCCCCTTTCGCTGTGAACGCGTTTTCGGTTACATAGTTACCAGCGCAAAACGCGCGGGCCCACGATGGCACCGATTGCCGCGACAAGCGCGATCCCGGCGCTGTACCACAGCAGCAGAAAAGTGATGGCCGTTTCGGGGCAGTGCAGTGAATAGAGCATCGCTGTCGTGCCGCCCGCTGCGACGCCGATAACGCCACCCGTCAACCGAGGACGCTGTGGCGCGAACCCGCCAAACAGACGCAAGAGAATAGCGAGCAGCGGCAATGCGAGCGCTGCAATCAAAAGCGGGCATTCGCGCCAGCTGGTCCCGAAAATCAAGGCGTTGCGCTGATCGGGCGATGCCGAACTATATTCCAAAATCGCAAGCAGCGCGAGGACGCCAACGGGTACCGCAAAATAAGCCGGAATGATCTCCGACACTTCAGGGCGCGCCAGGCGCCGCGCGCCCACCAGCGCCACTGCAGCGATCGCACCGGTGTAAACCAGCTTCACCCAGAAATCGCTATCAGCCGTGGCGCTCGACAAGTCGGGCCGCAAGCCGACCACGCCGATGACCATTGCTAAAACAATCACCGCACCGCCGGCAATCGCAATCGCAAAACGCTGCTCGAGCTGGTTTGCACGAAGCGGCACAAGCCGCATGGCGAGGCCATCAATCAGATCTTCGGTGGACTTGGTCACGATCGGCCGATCTTTTGCATGAGCGATTTCAAGCCGCGATGGATCGAAACCTTGATGTCGGATTCCCCGATATTGTGGCGTTCGGCGGCTTCGGTCACGCTCAGTCCGTCCAGTTTTACGGCACGGATCGCGGCGGCCTGCTTGGCGGGTAGGGTGTCGAGCAAGTTGCCAACGTCGATACCGGCCATGATCGCGTCACCCGAGCCATCGTCGCCCATCAGGTCGTCGGTCAGGATCGTCGTTGCGCGCCCGCGCCGGACCAGATCGACGAATTTGTGGTGCGCTATCGCAAAAACCCACGGCGTGAACGGCCGTGTACGGTCATAGGTGATTCGCCTGGTATCAATCGCGAGCAGCGTCTCTTGCATGATGTCTTCAACGTCCTCCTGTCCCGATGCGACGCGTCGCCCGAGATATTGTCGCAAAATCGGGACGAGGCGGCGTAGCAATTGCCGGTACGCATCTTGATCGCCATCAAGCGCACGAACCATGAGCGCCTTCAATTCTGGCTCGTCCGGTCTCACGTGTGTCTAATTCTTTTCGCTGTGGCCTCGCCTTTGGTTACAGCGGAACCGCACGGGCGACAAACACTAGATTTTGCTGCTCGCCGTTATCGGGCCCCCAACGCCTGACTGGACCAGGATCGCGCGCGCCATGCCCGGCAGTTTTCGTGGGACTTGAAATACCGTGCTTTTTCCCTGCCAGGTGCCAAGTGCGGTCATGCGGCGCACGATATTGCGGTGGTTCAAAGTGCGGCCGCCATTCTCCCCGGCACGGATTGGGACCGCGACATTGCGCGGATCATAATCGACGAGCCATACTTTGGCCGATGTCGATGCCGTGCCCTGACCGATTGTCACGGCGTCACCCTTACTGATGATGTCGGGCGCACCAGCTGCCGTCCGGTGTTTGGCGATGGCAGCTTCGACTTCGCCCTTCCGGCTGCCGAGAATTGCCGCACGGCCATCGACGATCAATTGCGGGGTCTGAACGTTGCCGCGCCCGCCCGCGCGCGCATATTCCCATTGCCGCGCGGTAAAGGCGGGTTGCGCAAAATTGTCTTTCCACCCCAGTTGATCCCAATAGGTGACCGCGAAATTCAGCGCGAGAACATCGGGTCGGTCGGCCACCTGGTCGAGCACAGCGAGTGCTGGCGGGCACGACGAACAGCCTTGGCTTTGAAATAGTTCGAGCACGACGGGGTGGCGCGTGCCAGTCGCTGCGGCCGGCGACGCCTCAGCGAGCGAACGCGCAGGCGAACCGCCGTAGACCAGCGCCCCAAAAAGGCCGACCAAGATGAATGTGGCGATCAACTCCAGTAATTTTGTCACGACTGTCTCCCTGACAGCCTTACGCGCGAAGTCGACGATCTGTTACAAACGTCGAAGTTGAAGCATGGACCTTTGAACCGGATAATTGCGGTCTTTGTATCGGGATTCATCGCTATGGCGATTGATCACGGCGCGGCGTGAAAATTGAGTGACCTGATCAGTCATAGAAAAACCTTTCCTCGATGATCTGGCCGTTGCGGACCGTGAAAACGGCGATCTCGGTGAAGGGTCTGGCGTCGCCGCTGGCAGGGTCGATGATGAACATGTCGAGGAACAGCGCAAACTGGTCGCCAGTGATGAACGGGCCATCGATGCCGATTTCGTCAATGCGACCCTCGCCGGTGCGACACCGGGCTTTGCCGCGGACGGCAGCGATATTTGCAGCATGAGCGGGGAAGCCGATTGCGAGATCGCGCGGGTCAATGCTTACCACGTTGTCGGCCCAGTAGCGTTCGCCGGCTGCCTCGAATTCGCCGCGCCGCAACATCGCTGTAAAACCGCACGCAACTTCGTCGATCGCAGCCATCATAGCCTCCCGAGGATCGCAGGCCGTGCGGAATGGTGGCGGGCGGCCACATAGGATGGACGCCCGCCATGATCCCGAAGCAGGTCGCTTACTTCAGGATCAATTCCTGATATTCTGTCGAACCGATTTGTTCGCGCATCGCGCCGCGCTGGGCATTGGCCGCCGTAGCTTTGCGATTATCCTGCGCGAGCATGGCATTAACGCGCTTCTGCACCGCTTCCTGCTGCGCTGTCGTCAGATAATCCTTATATTCGACGACGAGGACGAGATGCGGTTCGTCGTGTCGACGGTTGTTTGTGGCAAGCACATGATAGTTGACGATGACGCCTTCGGCCTTGCCGAATTCCTGGATTTTTTTCCACTGACTGGAAAGCCAGTCCATATAGTTTTCAAACTGACCCGGCATGACTTTGATGCGGCTCGCTTCCCAAACGCTGCCGGGCTTGTAGCTCGATTCCTGCGCCATCGCGGGGGCGGCGAGTGATACAGCGCCAAGCAGCGCAGCGGCTATCGTGAATGATTTCGTGAACTTCATGTCAGTCTCTCCTTTGTCGTTATGCCCGTTGAACATCGGGCGGGGGTACGCACGCAAACAAAAGCACAGCTCAGACGGCAACGACCGATTGAACGGCGGCAGGCCGATGCCTTTCCACTGCCGCAGATCGCAACATGACCGCTGCTGTGTAGAGAACCACGACCGTCACCAGCCATCGCAGCGTTTCGACGGGCATCGACTTCACAAGAAAAGCGGCAATCAGCACGGCGGG
This sequence comes from Sphingomonas sp., assembly GCA_031412595.1. GTDB lineage: Bacteria > Pseudomonadota > Alphaproteobacteria > Sphingomonadales > Sphingomonadaceae > Sphingomonas_O. The sequence goes on from JANODH010000149.1 coordinate 8,110, forward strand.
AATGCCGCCGATGGCTATACCCAGCACGATCCGGAGATCGATCTTCCCTGCCTGAACATGGCGCGTGGCAACGAACACGCCTGCCAGTGCATTGCTGCCGGCCATGATCGGAAAGGAATAGCGCGGATCGAGGCCCATGAGGCTGAGCATGGCAAGCGTGGGCGCATAGTTACCGATTCCGAAGTTGATCAGAACCCCGAACACAAAGCTCGCTGCAATCGCGACCACGGTCAGGCCCGGGGGCAGACTGGACGCCGTCCCGCCGACCGGCATTAAGCCGAGGTTGGCCAGCGTGTAGAAGATCGCAGCAAGGACCAGCGCGCACCCCACCGCGCCCTGAACCATCCACAGCCTGGCGCGATAAACGAGCGGCGTGCCGACCAGTCCACCGATCGTCAGCGCGATCATGGAGCCCACGAGCAAGACCGGATCGACATCGCTGCCCAGCAGGGCGAGGAAGATAAGTGCCTGCACCATGCTCGGCGGCACGTGGCCGGCAATCAAAGTGGGCGGAATGAGGTGATCGGGAACCAGTCGGCGGAACTTGAACCAGGCCATGCTTGGGGCAAAGCTGCCGATGCCCAGCGTATCGAAGAAATTGGTGACTGCTCCCAGCAGCACCGCTTCGCCGCGCGGCGCAGCATGATCGCCAATCGCGCGACTCAGCAGGATCGCCCCGTTGGCGATGGCCCCCAGCGCGAGCACGACTATGATGACCGTCAACATGGCATTTGCCGCATTTCGATTGCGGCGACGACAACACTGGTCGGTCGGGTGCCGTCAATTGCATCGATGCAAGAATTGCCTGCGAACAAATGCAGTCTCCCATTGCTCGCAGACACAGTTTTCCAGGTCACAAAACCGGGGTTTCGGCCGTGCCTAAAGCGTTGAAATGTCTGCGATCCCTTGACCATAATTGTGCGGCGAGGCAGCGTCAGCCGTCAATCGTTGCGCTCGTCAATAAAGCGTCAATAAATCGTCAATTCATGCCGACAGGCGATTTCTCGGCACCGGCAGCAGGTCGGGCCAGCCATATTTGTCCCACGCCGCCGCCATCCCGATGCGTTGGGCAAAGGGGATGAACTCGGGATGCTGCCAGATCTGGCGGATCGGATCTATGTCTGCCCAGATTGACATAAGGCACGCAAGATTCTGGAGTGTGATCCGCGTGCCGATGGTTTTGAACAACAGGTCGGCATAGCCCATGAACACGGCTGGCAAGGTGATGGCCAGATGCTCCTTCTCCAACATCGTCGTGTGGAGATAATCGAGCGTGCGGCAGTATGTTTCGCGGTCCTCTGGCACGCCACTGCACACGCCCTTGGCAGCGACCAGCCAATAGGCATCCATGACTTCGGGCGACATCGGCACGATACCGGTTGGCGGCGGGATGCTGTTGTTAAGCATCAACCGGCTTTGTTGGTACTGATCGACTGCCAGGTCGTGGTTGCCTGCGGCTGCGTTGGCGACCCCCAGCCACATCGACGGAAAGCCCAAATCGACACATCGCCGCGCATCTGCGATCGCCGCATCGATGTCGCCGAGGTTCAACTGCCCCGCCGAACGCACCATATAATGGCGACCATCGACCGGGTCTTGATCGATCGCTTCATCGAGGTAGCGCATTCCTTTGCGTGTGAGCCCGCAAATCAGCAGCAATCCCCCAAGCCGGACCGCAACCGCCGGATTATTCGGCTCAACCTCATATCCCTTGAACGCCAAATCAAGGCAGCCAACGATGTTGTTGCAAGTGAGTTGGTGAAGGCTCAGCAAGCCATAGGCCATCCCCAGATTGGGCTTGATCGCGATCGCCTTGTGTACACAGTCGGCCATGATCGCCGATGCCTCGGTAAGGTCGGTATCGACGAGGTAGATCCCCATGCGCTGGCGGATATCCCCTAGAAGAACCCACGCTTCGGCAAAATTCGGATCGAGCAATACCGCCCCTTCGACCAATTCAGCAGCGCGCGTCAGCACGCCGTCGCCGAACAAGCGCGCATTCAAAGCACGGCCCTGAAGATACAGATCATACGCCGCCTTGCTCGGCGTCAGGCCGGGGACAAACGGCGATTGCATCGCAATGCCCAGCGCATTGCCGATCGCTGCTGTCACAGCCTGCGCCACGACTTCCTGCAGCTTGAAGATGTCGTCGAGCGACCCGTCGAAACGCCTGCCCCAGCTTTCGAAGCCGGTTGCGCCATCCAGCAGTCGAACGAAGATACGCACGCGTTCCCCCTGCCGCTGGACCGAACCCTCAATCAAATGAGCAACGTTTAGCGCCCGCGCGATGGCGGGGGATGCCAATTCGCTGTTGCGCAGATGAAACGACGATGTCCGGCCCGCGACCAGCAATTGTGGCACCTGTCCCAATGTCGTGATCATCTCATCGACGACGCCGTCGGCGAAATAATCCTGCCCGTCGGGCGCGTTTAATGACTTGAATGGAAGCACAGCAATGCGCACTCTGGTGTCGGCGGAGGCCGCGGTGCTATCATGTGGTGCCGATGGATTGCGGCACTCCCAAGCATGTTGCAGCGCGTGACGGTCGGCTTCGGTACCTGCCCCGTCGGATGCAAGGATGCTGTCGACCGCCAACTGCAACTTGCGTTCGGCCTGTTCACGATGCCTTGTGAGCCAAACGTTGAAGGATTCGCCGAAATCCATCTGGTCAAGCAACTGGGCCTGCCCAATTGCCTGAATTTGCTGCGCAGCACCCCTGATTTGCCCATTCACCAAAGCGCGCTCCAGATCGCTTAGGTCTGTGCCGATCGCCAAACTGTTAAGGCTAATCGTGCTTCGGCTGACTCTCAGTATATCGGGACCAATCGTATCAAGCAGCTTCCCAAGTTCGTGCAGGCACTGCCGCAGGCTTGCCTTGGCATGCGCTTCGAAACGCCCGGGCCACAAAAGCTTCGTGATCTGCTCGCGCGCAATGGATTCGCTCCCCGTGAGGCATAGCATCGCCAGCAATGCCTGTGCGCGGCGGTTGGAAATCAAGACTTCAACACCGTCGGCGGCAAAAAGCTGAAAATTGCCGAACATCAAGGCACGGGGGCCGCTCACCCTGGGTTGTGTAGCTTTAATTCGATCCATGCTCGACTGCCCCACCCCCATTCTGCGAAGCTAAATGTAAAATGTCGCGCGCACAAATGTTTCGACCTGCACCTAAGCCTTACGCTTCGTTGCACATTTTGAGTGAGAGGCGCCAAAGGATGAGGAAGTGCCTGAACGGCAGCGACCTCGATTTTGCAGCCCCGGTTCCGCTTGCCTCCTCTGAAGGCTTAACGATTGAGCTTAGTCGCACGGCACACACGACTGGAGCGTTATTGGGAAGTGACTGACATCAAGGCATACGGAAATTGACCACTTGCTGCACGCCGGTGCAGGCTTTTTCGCCAGCGGGCCGGTAGCTTTGTGTGAAGCGTGTGTTTTTGGCGACCCCTAATGCCGCGTCGCGAAACACGAATGGCGGATATGCGATAATTGCGCGCTGGTTCAGCGTTCGCCCTTTTGCGTCAATGTCGGTTTCGAACCGAACCCACCCCTCAAAACCCCAACGCGCGGCCTCCATCGGAAAATCGCTATCCCTCGCGCCTGAACTGGTCATGCGTGGCGGTGGCCCGATCAGTGCGCACTGCTCTGCATCGAGCCCCGTTTTGTCATACGCCGCCTGAGCGGCA
>JANODH010000150.1:0-3336 GCA_031412595.1 Sphingomonas sp.
CTGCTCTCGGTCGGCGTCGGCGTGGCCCAGCTCGTCGGTGACGTGGAGCTGCCGGGAGGCAAGCTGGTGAGCTACACGGTCTTCGTGGCTCCGGCCATGCTGGCCGCCAGCGCCATGAACGGGGCCATCTACGACGCAACGTTCAACCTGTTCTTCAAGCTCAAGTACAACAAGCTGTACGACGCGGTCTTGGCCACTCCGGTCACCCCGGTCGACGTCGCCGTTGGCGAGATCAGCTGGGCGCTCATGCGTGGCTCGTTCTACTCGGCCGCGTTCCTCGTCGTCATGCTCGTCATGGGGCTCGTCGCCTCGTGGTGGGCGGACGGCCGATCATCACGCCGCTCACGCTCGCAATGTGTTCGCCCATGACCGACGGGGCCGCTGCTATAATCGTATGTTCCGAGAAGATCGCCGACGCGCTTGATCGCCCGAAAATCATGGTTCGTGCAAGCGAGATCGCATCGGGCGCGGCGGGTCGTCCGGTCGCTGATGCAACGGCCAAAGCCTACAATGTGTCGTCACGGGGGCCGAACGACTTCGACCTGATCGAATTGCACGATGCCGCCGCGCCCGCCGAATTGATGCAATATGAAGAGATCGGTCTCTGCGCTGAAGGCGACGGCTTCAGAATGATCCGTGACGGCAGCACGGCGTTGGGCGGGCGGATCCCAGTCAATCCCAGCGGCGGATTGCTGAGCCGTGGCCATCCGCTCGGCGCAACCGGTTGTGCGCAGATTGTCGAGCTCGTCACGCAGCTGCGCGGTGAAGCCGGTGCACGCCAGCTTGCGCGCGCGCGGACGGCAATGAGCGTAAATGGTGGTGGCTGGCTCGATGGGACATATGCATTGGCCGTCGCTACGATCCTCGAGCGCGCTTAGGTCCGAACCATGAATTACGAAACCATTATTCTGACTCGTCCCGCCAAAGGCGTCGCGCAGATCGTGCTGAACCGCCCCGATCGCGGCAATGGCGTCGTTCCCGAAATGGCAGCGGACATGATTGCCGCGCTGAATGCACTCGAGGCCGACAACAGCGTCCGCGTGCTCGTGCTCACTGGCGCCGGCAAGCAATTTTGCGCAGGCGCCGATTTAGTCGAATTTCAAAAATATCTCGCGAATTACCATGCTGCGTCGCAAGAGCCCTATAATGCCCGAGTATTGTGGCCTGTCACGCAGCATCTCGTGTCATGTCGCCTCCCGATCATCGCAGCGATCAATGGCGGTGCAACCGCAGGCGGCCTCGACCTTGCCTTGGCGTGTGACATTCGCATCGCATCGACAACGGCGAAATTGGGCGAAACTTACATCAAGCTGGGGCTGAACCCCGGGAACGGCGGCACTTATTTTCTGCCGCGACTGATCGGTAGTGGGATGGCAGCAGAAATGGCGCTGACCGGCGATCTGATCGATGCCGAACGCGCGCTAGCGATCGGCCTTGTGAATCGGGTCGTCGATCCAGACCAGCTTCTTGCCGAGGCCGTTGCTCTTGCCGCGCGCATCGCCGAGCGCCCCCGCCTTGCGATCGAAGCGACGAAACAGCAACTGCGCCAGAGTTGGCATATGGATCTAGCTGGCTCGATGAACGCGAGCTTCTGGGCGGTTGCCGCACTAACCTATAGCGCGGACTTGAGAGAAGGCGTCGCTGCTGCCCTCGAAAAACGAAGCCCGGTTTATAATCAGGCGGATGACGCGTGACTGGCGACACGATAATTGTCGATGCCGTCGTGCACCCATGGAACATGTCGCCGGAAAATCAGAACCCCGACGCCCAGGCGCAGATCGATGCAGTCTATGCATCGCATAAATTGTCTTACGACGCTGCCCACGCCGATTACATAATGCAGCCCGAGGAATTCTTTCGCGACCCCAGCTTCGATACAATCGCTCGCGCCGAGTTTGTCGAAAGTCCGGTCGATTTCGCGATCCTGCACGCCTTGCCCAATCTCGGCTTCGGCCTCGGCCCCATTACGCTAACCGAAAAATGCGCGGCATACCGCGACCGCTTTCCAGATCGCGTCCGCGTTTACGGCACGGTCGGATCGCCGATAACCAGTGCCGCCGTCGATGACATCACACGGCAGGCCGGCGAATTCGGCATCAACGGTGTAAAGCTTTATCCCGCCTTTTTTTACGATGGAAAAGGCGAGGGCTGGCGGATGGACGGCGAGGATTGGGCGACCCCGTTCTTCGAAGCAGTGCGAAAGCTCGGTCTTTCCCATATCGCGATACACAAAGCGCTGTGGCTCGAACCGGCACCGAAATCGGCATTTGATATCGACGATCTTGCATCGCCGCTCGATCGCTTCCCAGACATGACGTTCGAAATGGTTCACGGCGGTGCCGCATTTCTCGATGAAACCATCCGTCTGATGCAGCGGTATCGCAATCTATACCTGACACTCGAAACGACATTTTCCTACATCCTCACGCGACCGCGCGTGTTCGCCAAAATTCTTGGCAGGCTAATCACTGACGTCGGTTCCGATCGGTTACTGTTCGCCAGCGGGAATAATCTTGCGCATCCGCGGCCGCTGATCGAGGCATTCGAGGACTATCAGTTCGCCGAAGAAGATCGCCACGAATTCGGTATCCGATCAGTGACGGATGAAGATCGGCGCAATATCATGGGCTTGAACGCGCTGCGTCTCCACGGGCTCGATGCCGCCGCGGTCATTGCCAGCACGCACGACGATTGTTTTGCGCGCGCACGACAAATGGCCGTTCCCGGCCCGTGGAGTGATCTCCGAGCATGAGCCGAGCGCATAGCACCATTGACGATATTCATGCGCGGCTTGCAACGATCCCGGAGCCATGCAGCCTAGCGATGGGCTGCCCGACCAATCTGCGCGACATGGGCCTGATTGATTCAGTTACACAAAGCGATGATGGTGCGGTTGTCGTGATCCTATGTTTGACGGATGCGTCCTGCGTCCATTTTCGGTCCATGCAACAATATATAAGCGATGAAGTCTCGGCGTTGCCCGGTGTAACGTCCGTGACGATCGGCCAAACGCTCGACAAGTTGTGGACGCCCGATCGCATCCGTCACAAATCGGCATGAGCCTCGAGCAAACCTATCGCGGTCTGCGCGTCCTCGATCTCGCGACCAATATTGCCGGGCCGTTTGCTGCCATGATTTTTGGCGATATGGGCGCGGACGTCATCAAAGTCGAGCGGCCGCCGCATGGCGACGACACGCGCAGTCTGCCTCCTTTTGTCGATGGCGAAGCCACTGTGTTTGCGTCCGTCAATCGCAACAAGCGCAGCATTCTGCTCGACCTGAAAACCGTCGAAGGCCGCGAGGCGTTGATGCAACTGGTGGACACTGCCGACATTG
>JANODH010000151.1:0-3956 GCA_031412595.1 Sphingomonas sp.
GCGACGAGCCAGCTGGCCGTGACCGAAATCGGACGAAGATAAATGCACAGCATCAGGCAGGAGACCCAAAGGAAGACGACTTCGACAAGCGCGAGATCGGGACGCTTATATTTGAAGAACAGCGGCGACCATGCGAAGTGCGCAACAAAGTTCACGGCAAACAAAATGATGACCGATGTGCGCTGTGCATCGGTCGTGGCGGCGGTATAGGCCATATAAGCAGCCCAGCCAGCGAGGCCGAGAATGACGCTCCAAGCCGGGCCGAATGCCCAATCGGGCGGCTGAAACACAGGCTTTTTGAGCGCGCGATACCAGGGGCCGATTTCAGTAAGCAGACCGCCGACGCCACCCAGGACGACAGACCAAAGTATGGCGGCGATTGCAGGCGTACTCAGCATGACTTCGCCTTAGCGCATTCGCGTACCGCAAAGATAGTTTCGCGTTGAAACTGACATTCGCGGCGGCTAGCACGGCAACAAGGGAGAGAAATCATGATCGTTCACGGCAGCAGCTTATCACCGTTCGTCCGCAAGGTTATGGTGATTGCGGCGGAAAAAGGCATCGTGTTGAGCAATGCGCAAGTGCCGCCGGGACCGAAAAGCCCTGAATTTCTTGCCATGAGCCCGTTTGGGAAGATTCCCGCTTTCGAAGACGGCGACTATCATTTGTGCGATTCGTCAGCGATCGTGCATTACCTAGAAGCCAAATATCCCGAACCGGCACTTATTCCCGCCGAAGCGCGTGCGCGGGGCCGCGCGATCTGGTTCGACGAATATGCCGATACAATCATGTTTGCTGCGGCTGCGCCGATTTTTTTCAATCGTGTAGTGATGAAATTGATGGGCAGGGAAGGCGACCTTGCAGCGGCGGACAAAGCCGAGGCCGACGCGTTGCCGCCGGTGCTGGATTATCTCGAGACCGCGATTCCGGAAAGCGGGTTTTTGGTCGAGGATCGCTTTACGCTGGCGGATGCGGCAGTGGCCAGTCCGTTCGCCAATTTCGGACATGCAAAAGTGCTAATCGATCCCGCGCGCTATCCCAGAGTCACGGCTTATGCCGCGGCAATGCTGGCGCGGCCGAGCTTTGCAGCTGTCGTTGCAAATGAGAATATATTCCTGAGCCGGTTATGACGCTGTCTTTTTTCGAGACTCATTAACCAAAAGGTTTCGCTCCCGTATCGATCATGAATCGATTATTTACTTTCGTAGCAGCGGCTTTTTGGGGCGATTCGATGAAGAATGTTATGAAAGGTGCTGCGCTGTTCTTTGGCGCAGCGACGATAAGTGCGACGCCTGTGGCTGCATCGGCGGCGACGGTGATGTACACCTTGACTTCGCAAGGTTTTTCGACAGTCGGTTCGGGAAGCAGCGCCATTCGGTTTACAACCGCGACGGTCGGCGGCGTGCAGGTCCGGATCAGCGCTTGGTCGTTGTCTGGAACAAGCGGATCGGGCGCGGTCGGCAAGTCGGCGATCCAACAATATTCGACTGGGTTGGGCGCGGTGACATCACCGAATGACTCGACCGGCGACAATACGCACACGATCGATAACAAGCACACGCGCGATTTTCTATTGTTTCAATTCGATCAATCGGTGCGCCTGATCGATGCCAAGCTGACGGCCTATAAATTGCCGGGCGCTTCGCTGTCGGATACCGATTTCACGGTCGGGCGCGGGACAATTGCGTCACCGTGGACAACGCAACTGAACCTGACTGGTACAACGTCGGCCGGGCTGGCCGCGCTTTTGACCGGTGGGATGCAGAATTACAACGGGCCGAGCGGCACTTCCACGCAGACGCTAAGTGCTCTCGGGGCTTACGGCAATTTGTGGATCGTCGGTACGAGTTTTGCGAATAGCGGCACGTTTGATGCATTCAAATTTTCACAACTCCGCGTGGCAACTGCGCCGCCGGTGCCCGAAGCATCGACATGGATGATGATGATCGTCGGTTTTGGTGCAGTTGGTGCGACCGTGCGCCGGACGCGGCGTATGGAACGCACTGCAACCGCATAAGCGCGTTTATAACCATATAGGCACTTTATTCTTGACAGCGTGACGCTGTTATGGCTATATAAGCGAACGATGCAGAAATGCGATTCGGGGCCGGGGCAGTGCGACGCTGCCGTCCGGCCCCTTTGCTATTTGGGAGAGTTTCATGGCCGCGAAAGCGACGAGCAAGCGTGCGCGCGCCGTGCCGGTGGCACTTGCGGATCGCTGGACGGCCGCAAAGCAAGAACGTTTTCTGGCAGCGTTGATCGAAACAGCGAATGTGGCAGGCGCAGCACGGCTGATCGGGGTGCCCGAGCACAGCCCCTATCATTTAAGGCGCAAAGATCCCGAATTCGCAGTGGCGTGGGATCGTGCGCTCGATGAGGCATATACGAAGCTTGAGATGATGCTGTTGCGGCGCGCGACCTATGGCGAGAATTGCGATGGCACCGACACGCCGGCGATATCGACGACCTTTGCGCTGGCGCTGCTCAGGCATCACCAGACGCGCGCGAAACGCGGGGCACCCGATGTTCCCGCCGTCATGCGGGGATCGGGTTTACGCAGCGAACTGGTCGCAAAGCTCGCGGAATTGAACCGGCCCAGCAATGACGGTTGATGCCGTGTTTGCCGTCACGCGGACGGGGCCATCGATTTTCGAGCAGATGAAGGCCCTATCGGCCGCGAAGAAGGCGGAACTGCTGGTCTGGCTGACCGACAAGAAGATTGCCGATTTTTATGACAGCTGGATCTGCTGGGCGCGTGACGAGCAATTGCCGCCCGCGTGGCACTGGCGTGTCTGGCTGCTGATGGCAGGGCGGGGGTTCGGCAAGACGCGCGCGGGTGCCGAATGGGTTCATCATGTGGCGCAAACGCCGGGCGCTCGTATTGCGCTGGTGGGGGCGAGCGAAGAGGAAGTGCGGCGGGTGATGATCGAGGGATCGTCGGGATTGCTGGCCTGTGCGCCGATCGGGGGAAAGCCCGTCTGGGAACCGTCGCGCGGCGTCGTTTCGTTTCCGTCGGGCGCGCAGGCCTTTGTCTATTCGGCGGCCAACCCGGAAAGTCTGCGCGGACCCGAACATGATTATGCCTGGTGCGACGAGCTCGCCAAATGGGCGAAGGATGTGTCGACCTGGGATAATCTGCGCATGGGGATGCGGCGGGGGAAACGGCCGCAGATCGTGGTGACGACGACGCCGCGCGCAAGGCCGCTGCTGAAGAAGATCATGGGTGCTGCAACGACCGCCGTCACGCGCGGACGGACGCGCGACAATTGCCATGTGCCGCAGCGCTACATCGAGGCGCTCGAGGAAAGCTATGGCGGGACGGCATTGGGGCGGCAGGAAATCGACGGCGAAATGATCGAAGACATCGACGGCGCGCTGTGGACGCGTGCGATGATCGAACGCTGTCGCGTTGATGTCGCGCCCGAATTGCGGCGGGTGATCATTGCGGTCGATCCGCCGGCGAGTGCTGGCGGCGATGCGTGCGGGATCGTTTGCGTGGGGCTCGGCGCAGACGATGTCGGCTATGTGATCGAGGATGCGAGCGTTTCGGGGCTTTCGCCCGAGGGCTGGGCAGGCGTGGTGGCCGATGTGGCGGCGCGGCAGGGGGCGGACCGGGTGGTCGCGGAAGCCAATAATGGCGGCGACATGGTGGCAAGCGTGCTGCGCGCGGCGGATAGCGGATTGCCAGTGCGGCTGGTGCATGCGTCGCGCGGCAAGGTCGCGCGGGCCGAGCCGGTGGCGGCATTATACGGGCGCGGGCGGGTGCGCCATGTCGGCGCGTTTGGGCCGCTCGAGGACGAGCTGTGCGGGCTGGCAGTCGGCGGCGCGTACGAGGGGCCGGGGCGGTCGCCGGACCGGGCGGATGCGCTGGTCTGGGCCGTGACAGAATTGATGCTGGGGCGGCGGGTGGCGGAGCCGAGGTGTAGGGTGGTTTAGCCTTTATAGGAAATACCCTA
>JANODH010000152.1:0-5141 GCA_031412595.1 Sphingomonas sp.
CCCGCCGCACGCGCCCGGCGCATATCGGGATGGATCTGGTCGAGGATCTTCTGATCGTTGGTATACGCATGAATCGTTGTCATCAATCCGCGTTCGATTCCAATGGCATCGTTCAGGACTTTGGCAACAGGTGCGAGACAATTGGTCGTGCACGATGCGTTCGAGACGATCTTGTGGTCGGCCGTCAGCTTTTCGTGATTCACACCGAAAACGACCGTCAGATCGACGCCTTTGCCCGGCGCGGAAATCAGGACGCGCTTGGCCCCGGCATCGAGATGCTTTTGCGCCGCGTCGCGATCGGTAAAGAACCCCGTGCACTCAAGCGCAATGTCGACGCCATCGGCCGCATGCGGCAAGTTCGCGGGATCGCGCTCCGCGGTCACGTGAATGCGCTTGCCATCGATGATGATGTCATTGCCGTCTGCCGTGACAGTGCCGGGGTAAGCGCCGTGGACGCTGTCGCGCTTGAACAGCATCGCGTTCGACTTTGCATCGGCAAGGTCGTTGATCGCAACGAGTTCGAGCCCACAATCGGGCCGCTCGAGGATTGCGCGCGCGACAAGACGCCCGATACGCCCGAAACCGTTGATCGCAACTTTAACAGCCATTTTCAGTCCTTCTGCAATTCTTCTAAAATCTTCGGCGCAATCGTATCGGCCGTTAGCCCGAAATGCTTATAAAGCGCGTCGATCGGCCCCGAAGCACCGAAACCGTCAATCCCGAAACGCAAACCGCCACCGACATAACGCTCCCAACCCATGCTTGTGCCCGCTTCGATCGAAACGCGTAGTGGGCCGTGCGGTAGAACATCAGCGCGATAGGCGGCCGTCTGTGCATCGAAGCGTTCCCAGCTCGGCATCGACACGACGTCGGCACCGATCCCGTGCGCTTCCAACCGATCCGCCACCGAAACAGCAAGCGATACCTCGGATCCCGTTGCAATCAGGATGACGCGACGTGCCGCATTGGCCGCGCGCAAGGTGTAGCCGCCGCGCGCAGACCAGTTCTCGCTGATATCGGTGCGCAACTGCGGGAGGTTTTGCCGCGAAAGTGCAAGGACTGCTGGACCATCGGCATTTTCGAGTGCCAGCGCCCAGCATTCGGCCGTTTCCACCGTGTCGCAGGGCCGGTAAACGGCCAGATTCGGAATCAGCCGAAGCGACATGACTTGCTCGACGGGCTGATGCGTCGGACCATCTTCGCCTACGCCGATCGAGTCATGCGTCATGACATAGATCACCCGCGCATTCTGCAGCGCCGACAGCCGGATCGCCGCGCGGCAATAGTCCGAGAAAATCAGGAACGTCCCCCCATAGGGAATGATCCCGCCATGCAACGCCATTCCGTTCATCGCGGCGGCCATGCCGAACTCCCGGATGCCGTAGTTGACGTAACGACCGCCGTAATGCGCCGCGTTCAGCACATTGGTCGATGCCGTCTTTGTGAAATTCGAACCGGTGAGATCAGCCGACCCTCCGAGCATAGCCGGGATCGCTTCCGTTGCAGCCGTCAGGGCGATTTCCGATGCTTTTCGCGTTGCAATCTTTTGCGGTGCGGCAACCAGCGCATCGAGATGCGGCTTCAACCATTTGTTTTGGATGACGCTGCTCATCCGATCATCAAACGACGCCGCATGCGGGGAAACCGAAAGGCGCTCAGTCCATGCCGCATGCGTCGTGGCACCACGCGCCCCTGCCATTCGCCATTCGCCAAGAATATCGTCGGGCACTTCGAAGGGCGGATAGGGCCAATCGATGGCCGCGCGCGTTGCTGCAATTTCGTCCGTACCGAGCGGGCTGCCGTGCGGCGCTTTCGTCCCCTGTTTGTTCGGCGCGCCCTTCCCGATCAGTGTGCGACAAGCGATCAAACTTGGCCTGCCGTCTTCCAACGCTGCTTTAATAGCGCGGTCTATCTCGCTGAAATCGTGACCATCGCACTGCTCGACATGCCATCCGGCGGCACGATGGCGCGCGGGGATGTCTTCGCTCGTCGACAACGTCGTCGCGCCATCGATCGTGATCCGGTTGTCATCCCAAAAGACAATCAATCGACCAAGACCAAGATGCCCCGCCAGGCCCACAGCCTCATGGTTGATGCCTTCCATCAGGCATCCGTCACCCGCGATGACATATGTGTGATGATCGACAAGATCGTCGCCGAACTGCGCATTCAAATGCCGTTCGGCAATCGCCATGCCGACGGCCATTGCAAGCCCCTGCCCCAACGGCCCGGTCGTGCACTCGACGCCTTCCAGCTCGAAGTTTTCGGGATGGCCGGCACACGGACTGCCGAGTTGGCGAAAGTTGCGGATATCCTCGATCGTGGGCTTTCCATAACCACTCAGATACAGCGTCGCGTAAGCAAGCATCGAGCCGTGTCCCGCCGACAGGACAAAGCGGTCCCGATCAGGCCATTTCGGCGCGCTGGCGTCATATTTGAGATACTTCGTGAACAGAACCGTCGCGACATCGGCCATTCCCATCGGCATGCCGGGGTGTCCCGAGTTCGCCGCTTCCACAGCATCCATCGACAGCGCTCGGATGGCATTGGCAAGGCGTTCCGGCGTAACGGTCATCGAGGATCCTTGAGGTCGTGAGTCGCTGCGCAAGCGACGGTGCGTTCCTTTGTCGCGGGGGCACGCAGCCGTCAACGTGCCATGAGCGGTTGAAGCGCCGCCGTAGCATGCTAATCATGGCCGCATGACTGACGAAACGATTATGCAAACCCTTGATCGCATCGACCGTGCCCTAGTGCGCATCGAAACAGCTATTGAACGCAAACCCGCGACCACGGCGTCAGATACGCGTTACCAAGCCCTGCGGACGCGCACACAGGCCGCGCTTGCCAGCCTCGAAAGCGTCATTGCACAAGCCGGAGGACGACACTGATGGCGGACGTCGAATTGTCCGTCGGCGGTCGGCAATATAATATTGCTTGTCGGGATGGCGGGGAAGCCCATCTCCGTACCATCGCTGCTCATGTGGATCGCAAAGCGGCTGAAGCTCGGGCAGCGGTCGGCGACGTCAACGAAACGCGTCAGTTGCTTTTTGCCGCCTTGCTTCTGGCCGATGAAATTGCCGAGACTGCGGCGGGCGTCGCACCACCGAAGACCGATCCAGCACTTGCGACAGCGCTCGCTAAACTCGCAAATCGCATTGAAGCCGTTGCCGATACGCTCGAGCGCGCCTAAATAGCGATTGGCGGGTACTGCCCGGTACGAGCTCGTTGAACATCCCTGAGGCGATTATTCATCCTAGGGGACTGTCCCTGTTCAGGCCCTGGCCTGCGTACATGGTTCCCACCTGACGTTACTGGCGTCAGAGGATATTCGGAGCAAACGACCATGGTGGTCCCGCCAACGGCCTTAAATGCGATAAGGCAAGAGCTCAGGGCGCGGCGGCTGGCCTTTGCTTCCGGCAATCCGGCGCGTCCGCTGGTGCAAAGTACAGCTTTCGAGGGACTGATCGCCTCTGCAAAATGCGTCGGATCATACGTTCCCATGACCGGTGAGCCCGACCCAATGCCATTGCTGGGCGACTTAAGCGTGACGGCGCTGCCGCGCGTCGAAGCAGAAAAGGGCAGGATGACATTCCGCACTTGGCGGGGCACCGATCCGCTGATCAAGGCGACATGGGGTGGCACTGAGCCGCAATCTGATGCCCCAATGTGCACCCCGGACCTCATTCTCGTGCCGCTGCTCGGGTTTGACCTTGATTTCAACCGCCTTGGTCAAGGGGGGGGCTACTACGACCGCTATCTGGCGGCTCACCCATCCGCCTGCCGGATCGGCCTTGCATGGGAGTGTCAGCGGCTCGATAGGATCGACGCACGAAACTGGGATGTCCCCGTGGACGGCATCCTCACAGAAACAACATTTTACATCAAGGATTTGACGCGATGCCACCACCTTTAGAAGAGCCGAGCTGGCGCAAGCCCGTCGGCATGTTCCTCATCCTCCTGCTGATCGCAGTCTGGGCCATTCTCGCGATGATATTCACGCCAGCGATATTGTCGCTGTCTTGGCCGCTGCAAGCGCTGTTCTTCGGCATATTCGGGACGGTTTGGATCTTCCCGCTCAAGCCATTGCTGCGCTGGATGGAGCTCGGACGATTTCGCTGAATTGTCCGGAGGACGTGCGCCGTGGCGCGAGTGACGGGGCTCGAACCCGCGACCTCCGGCGTGACAGGCCGGCGCTCTAACCAACTGAGCTACACCCGCTTACGTAGCGTGAGGCGCGGCTGTTAAGCGACGCCTCTCGGACTGTCAAGGCAATGCCGCCAGCGCATGAAAAGCATCAACAAAGTCTTATTTTGACGTCAGAATGACAGAAATACGGTATTTCTGCTTAACTATTGGCGATCCGGCCGCAATCGGTTGCAACCGCTGCCCCCCTCTCTGTCCAGACACCAATATGTGACGTCAGTCGCCGATGACGTCGTTAACGAAATGTTGGTTACTTCGAACTTACACCTTGCCCATCGAATTGAACTTCTGCGGGACATGCAATGCTTCGGGGTGCCAACTGGTCGATTATCAATGTGCATCTGCTGCGTCTGGCGCCGCTCGCGGTCGCTTCTGCCACGATTTCGTACGCTGATCCTGCATTTGCAGTCGGCACGGCTGCGGGCACAACGATCAGCAATACAGCAACCGCAACTTACACCGACGCCGGCGGAACGACGGTCAGCGTTCCATCAAACCAAGTTGACGTGCGCGTCGACGAAGTTCTCAACGTCACGGTCGCGACTGCTGACCCCGGAGACATTGCTGCTTTACCCGGCGCAACCAATCAAGCGCTGAGCTTTACGGTCACGAATACCGGCAACGGCGCGGAGGCTTTCCGCCTATCACCCGTGAACGCAATCGGCGGCGATGCTTTCGATCCGACGACAACTTCGCTCGTCATCGACAACGGTAATGGCGTCTACGATCCCGGCATCGATACGGTTTATGCCGCCGGATCGAACGACCCTGTGCTGGCACCAGACACCTCGGTTCGAATCTTCGTCCTTTCGACGATACCGGGGGCTGCGACCGACGGTCAGCGTGGGCAGACTGATCTGACTGCAACTGCCGTAACTGGCAGCGGCGCACCGGGAACAAGTTTTGCGGGCCAAGGACAAGGCGGCGGCGATGCCGTT
>JANODH010000153.1:0-2612 GCA_031412595.1 Sphingomonas sp.
TGGCCGAGGCATTTTTGAAAAGCGCGGGCGGCGACCCGATTGCGCTTGAGCATCTGCTTTATACTTCAGTGGATACGTCGCCGGAAGCGCTGTCCGCGCTGCGTCTGCCGTTGGGCATCATTTGTGGCGCGGATGATCATGACAATGGCTCGGCGGCTGCGCTTGCCGAACTCGTGCCGGGTTCGCAGCTTATCCCCGTCCCCGGCAATCATATGAGCGCCGTCGTAAAGCCAGAACTCGGCGAAGCGTTCCGCGACTTTTTAGTTGCAAATTAACGCGTCGGTTTTATGTTACTGACATGAATGTCATTAGCCAGATGATCGAGAACCGGTATCGCCCGCTTGTCGCGCTCGATGCGATCCGCAAGCTGATCCGGAACAAGGAAGACACAGCACAAGTGTTTCGTTTGCTCGTGGCGCTGCGTGGCATGTCGTTCGTTCGCAACGTTAAGCGGTTCGGGGAAACACGACTGGGCAAGCGCATCAACGCCGAGAAGCGCGATCTTGTCGACGTGCTGGTCGATCGGCCTTATCTCGAAAGCCTGCCTGCGGGCAGCCTTGGTCGCGAGTTCATCGCGTTCATGGATCACTGCGGCATCACGCCGCAGGGGCTCACCGAAGCGGCGCGCGAAGCAGGACTCGACGAATATGAGCTGACCGAGAACGAACGGCGCTATGAAATGCGTGTCCGCGTTCAGCATGACTTGTGGCATGTGGTCGGCGGCTATGGTTGCGACGGTTTCGGCGAAGTCTGCAACGTCGCCTTTTCCTACCCGCACACCAAGAACATCGGCTTCATGGTGATCGCGGTTGCGGGCGCCTGGAACTATCGCAAGGCATTTCCCGGCGAACCGATCATGAGCGCGATGTGGCAGGGGCTGCGGCGGGGACTGGCCGCCAAGTGGCTGCCCGGAACCGACTGGGAAGCCATGCTGCCGTTGCCGCTGGCCGACGTGCGCAAAGCGCTGAACATTACCGATCTGCCGACCAAATATCTGGCAGCGCCGCGCGCGATCGAGCAGTCTTACACGGCTTCGCCTGTTCCCGCTTAAATCCCGTTGACCTGACATCGACGCGCGTTCAAGCTGAACGCAACAATATTACAGGTCGAGGACGTTGCGTATGAAAATGTTTGTTTCTGCAATTGCGCTTTCCATTGCCATGCCCGCGCTTGCCCAAAGCACTGCGCCGACTGTTGCCGATGCCGATGCGTTCGTCGTGCAGGTGGAAAAGGAATATGCCGATTTCGGTGTCTATGCCGCGCAAGTCTCCTGGGTAAACAACACTTATATCACTGAAGACACTGACGCCCTGAGCGCGCGCGTGGGGACGCAAGGGACCGAAATGGGAGTCCGCTTTGCCAAGCAGGCGGCGATTTTCGCTAAAGTGCCCGGCCTGTCATACGACACGAAACGCAAACTCGATTTTCTGCGCGCCGGGCTGACGCTGCCGGCCCCATCGACCGATGGTGCAGCGGCCGAGCTGAACACGATCGCGACCCGACTGAACTCGTCCTACGGCAAAGGCAAGGGCACGCTAAACGGTGTCGAGACAAATGGCTCGGACATCGAAGCCGCGATGGGCACGAACCGCAATCCGGCTGAACTCGCCGAAATGTGGTCGAGCTGGCACAACAATGTCGGCACTCCGATGAAAGCCGATTATGCGCGCATGGTCGAGATCGCGAACCAGGGCGCGCGCGAGCTTGGTTATGCCGACACGGGCGCGATGTGGCGGTCGGGCTATGATATGGACCCTGATGCGTTTGCCGCGCTCACCGACAAGATGTGGGGCGAAGCAAAGCCGCTGTATGATGCGCTCCATTGCTATACGCGCGGCAAGCTGAACGAAAAATATGGCAACGCCGTGCAAAAGGCCACGGGGCCAATCCGCGCCGATCTGCTCGGCAACATGTGGGCGCAGGAATGGGGCGATATTTATGACGTCGTCGCCCCGCCGGGCGCTGGTGATATCGGCTATGAGATCGGCGATCTGCTGAAGGCAAAGGGCTTTGTCGAAACCGATCCGAAAGAAACCGATCCGGCCAAGCGTGGCAAATGGGAAAAGGAAGTCTTCAAGATCGGCGAAGGTTTTTTCTCTTCACTTGGTTTCGATCCGCTGCCCAAAACATTCTGGGAGCGCACGCAGTTCATCAAGCCGCTCGACCGCGAGGTCATCTGCCATGCCAGCGCCTGGGATCTCGACTCCAAAGACGATCTGCGCGTGAAGATGTGTACCAAGATCAATACGGGCGACTTCGTGACGGTGCACCACGAGCTTGGGCACAATTATTATCAGCGGGCTTACAAAGCGAAGACGGTAATCTACCAGAATGGCGCGAACGACGGGTTCCACGAAGCAATCGGCGATACCGTCGCGCTGAGCATCACGCCGCAATATCTCGTGCAGATCGGATTGCTGGGCGCCGACAAAGTCCCGAGCGCCGACAAGGACATTGGCCTGCTGCTACGTCAGGCGATGGACAAGGTGGCGTTCCTGCCGTTCGGCTTGCTCGTCGACAAATGGCGCTGGGACGTGTTTTCAGGCAAGATCACGCCAGCCAATTACAACAAGGGCTGGACCGACCTGCGCGTGAAATATCAGGGTATCACT
>JANODH010000154.1:0-9524 GCA_031412595.1 Sphingomonas sp.
CCCGCCCTGCATTGCCAAGACTTGGCCGGTATGCGGGTTTTGCGCGACCATGCCACCGGAAACCTCAGGCACGTTGCGGAGCGCCCATTGCGAGCCGTTCGGCGCAACGGCAATGACGTCACCCGGATTAAGCACATCAAAGGCAGGGCTGGCAGTGCCCCGTCGCGGCGTCTGTGCCGCGCTCGACGGCAGCACGCCAGTCGTTCCGTCGACGAAACCGATCTGGGCTGTGCCTACACTCTTTGAAACAACCACAGCAGCACGCCAGTTGTCATAGCTGAGGCCGATGTTGGCTGCCGCAAATGCCCGTTGCCAATTCTCGGCGATATTGACCTTGCCAATCGGACCGCTCCAGCCGCGCCCGCGATCAAAACGCAACAAGCCTTCGCGTAGCGCTGTTTGCATATAACCCTGCATTTTGGGATCGAGCGACGTACGCACCCAAAGGCCGCCCGAGTAAACCGAATGCGGCCCGTCCTGCGCCGTTTCACCAAATTTGGCGATCAGCTGGCGCCGGACTTCCTCCATGAAATAGTCGCCAGCGCTTTCATCGGTAACTTGTGCGCGCGCAATCAATGCAAGCGGCACTGCAATAGCGCCATCGTGCTCGGCGCGCGTGATGAAATTATTGGCAAGCATCTGCCCGATCACCCAGTTTCGCCGTTCGAGCGCACGGTCCGCGAATTTAGACCGGCTATATGTCTCCGGCGCTTTGGGCAATATCGCGAGGAATGCCATTTCTGCGAGATCGAGTTCGCCGACATCCTTATCGAAATAGGCGCGCGACGCTGCCTGTACACCAAACGAGTTGCGACCCAGCGCAATCTGATTGAGATACAACTCGATGATTTGCTCTTTGGTCAGCACAGCTTCGATGCGATAAGCCAGCAGCGCTTCCTTGATCTTGCGCGTGTAACTCGCTTCATTGCCGATCAGCAGATTTTTGGCGACTTGCTGCGTGATCGTCGATGCGCCGACTTTGCGCCCTGACGATGTAAGATTGGTGAAAACCGCGCGCACGATTCCCGGATAATCGACGCCGCCATGTTCGAAAAATGTCTTATCTTCGGCTGCCCGATAGGCGTCGATCAATTGCTTGGGAAATTCATCAAACGCCAATTCGATGCGGCGCTCGCGCGCATAGCTTTGCACTGGCGTGCCGTCGTAAGCGCGCACGTTCGTCGGCAAAGGCGGCTCATAAGCCAGCAGTTGACGCGCATCGGGCAAGTTCCGTGCGAATAGCAGCCAGATGATCAGCCAGCCCAGCAAGATGAGCGCAGCGATCAGGGCTGCGATCTTTGCCCAGCGGTTAGCCCAAAGCTGTGCAAGGCGACCCGAGCCCCGCGTCAGGCTCAATTTCAGGTTTTCAGTTTCGGGCACCGCCATGATGGTCGTGCCCTAGCAATGTGTTAACGCGATGCAAAGCGCCGCGCGAAATGGACATCGACGGCACGACGAATCCCAGTAGCAATCGCTGCTTTGCCTGGTGCCGATGTAATCCGTTCGACATCGATCTTGTTGGTTAGGTAACCGACCTCGAGCAGGATTGCCGGCGTATCGGGCGCTTTCAAAACTGCGAAGCCCGCCATTTTGTGATAATCCTCGCGAAACGGCACCGCTTTTCCTTCGCGCTTCACCAAATCAGCAAAGCGTGCAGAGGCATTCATGGTCTCTCGCTGCGCCAGATCGATCAGGATCGAGGAAATGTCCGCCTTTTCCCCGCGCAAGTTAACGCCATTTATAATGTCGGCCTTGTTTTCGCGCGCCGCCAGCTGGGCTGCCTGCCGATCAGACGCCACTTCAGACAACGTGTAAATCGTCGCACCGGTGGCATCGGGTATCGGCGCTGCATCAGCATGCACCGAGATAAATAAATCTGCTTTCAGCCCGCGCGCAATCTGCGCGCGTTCGCCCAAAATCAGAAAGCGATCGTCGTCACGGGTCAAGGCAACGCGAACCCGCCCGCCCTTCAGTAATTCGTCGCGAATAGCGCGGGCCACATTCAGCGTGACATCCTTTTCGCGCGTCGCTGTCTCCCGCGAAATGGCGCCTGGGTCGTGGCCGCCGTGCCCCGGATCGATTACCACCAACGGCCGGTCGGGCCGACCGAAGACCTGCGGCCGTTGCGGCCCGGCCCGTGGCGGATCGAGCGCTATCGTCAGATTATATTTGCTGCGAGGCGGCCGTGCCGCATGAGCGACAGGCGTGCGGAATGCGCTTTCCTCATAGGCGCGGTCGTCGCGCGAAATGCTTTCGACGCCAGCCGTCCCAAGCGTTGCGACATCGAGGACAAGCCGCGAGGGAAGAGGCGTATCGGCAAAAGAGGGCGATGCTGTCGTCAGCAGAGCCACAAGAGAAAGTGCCACGGGCATGACGCTTCTTTGCCGTCTTGCGCCGGTCCGGGTCCAGTCTTTTAACATCGTGAACTGGTTTCCACCCTGTTAACCGCGTTAATGGCCAGCATTTAGGGACTTAAGGGTTGCAACATCGTTAATGATCGGATGGCTGCAGCCTAAGGATTCGTGCTCTGCCGGTCGCCTGCAACACTTGTATGTTGCCGCGTGATAACAGTGATGCTAGCACCCGATGGCATCGCCGGAGGGAACCCGTCCGGTTGATGGCTTTCGCGGCTGCGCTTCCTTGCTGCAGTCCATCAGGTTGACGCACGAATGATTCATGAGTTTCCGATTGCCACTGCACTGCCCCCTACTGGGGTCGCTGGGGTTCGGACTGCGTATTTTCCGGCACCTTTGTCCGGACATGATCATCGTGCAGACACGAACTTTACATCAACCCGGACGAAACCGGCGCGCGGGTTCGCAGCCATTTTTTCGTCCTCACCAGCGGCGCCACCCGAGATAAATCGGCGCGCCCGGAGATATTTACATGACAATGCGTATGCTCATCGATGCGCGCCACCGGGAAGAAACCCGTGTCGCCGTCGTCAAGGGTAACCGGATCGAGGAATTCGATTTCGAATCTGCCGAACATTTACAGCTCAAGGGCAATATCTATCTTGCCAAGGTAACGCGGGTCGAACCGTCGCTGCAGGCAGCTTTCATCGATTATGGTGGCGGGCGTCACGGCTTTCTTGCTTTCAGCGAAATCCACCCCGATTATTATCAGATCCCGAAAGAAGACCGCGAGGCCCTGCTGCGCGAAGAAGCCGAGCACGCTGCCGAAGAAGAGCGCCTGCGGGCCGCCGAAGAGCATTTCGACGACGATCATCACGATGACGACGACGAAGCGCCTGACGACCGCATCGGAGAATCGGACGGCGATACGGACGACGGCGACGATGCCCCCCCGCCGCCGCCAACGACAGCGTCGGGCAATGGGATCGACGAAGGTGCTGCTGAAAATCTTCGCGAAAAGCGGATGAATTTGCGCCGCCGCTATAAGATTCAAGATGTCATCCGCCGTCGGCAGGTGCTGCTTGTCCAGGTCGTGAAAGAAGAGCGCGGCAATAAAGGCGCGGCAATGACGACCTATTTGTCGCTCGCCGGGCGCTACTGCGTCCTGATGCCCAATACGTCGCACGGCGGCGGGATCAGCCGCAAGATTTCAAACGGTGCCGACCGCAAGCGGTTGAAGGTCATCATGGCCGAACTCAATCTACCAAAGACAATGGGCTGCATCGTCCGCACGGCTGGCTTGCAACGCACCAAGGTCGAAATCCGCCGCGACTTCGATTATCTTGCGCGGCTTTGGGATGAAATCCGCGAGAAAACCCTCGCAGCCGCTGCGCCTGCGATCGTCTATCAGGACAGCGACCTCATCAAACGCGCCATCCGCGACCTGTACAACAAAGATATCGACGAAGTTATCGTCGAAGGTGATGAAGGCTACCGGCATGCTAAGGAGTTCATGAAGCTCCTTATGCCGAGCCACGCGCGCCGGGTGCAGCCTTATGCCGATCCCGTCCCGCTGTTTCAGCGAAACCATGTCGAAGAACAATTGCAGGCGATGTATCAGCCGGTCGTCCAGCTGAAATCGGGCGGCTACCTGGTCATCAACCCCACCGAAGCGCTGGTTTCGATCGACATCAACTCGGGCCGGTCGACGCGTGAACATGGCATCGAAGCCACCGCTGTCGGCACAAATCTCGAAGCGGCGCATGAAATTGCGCGTCAACTCCGCCTGCGCGACATGGCAGGACTTGTCGTGATCGACTTCATCGACATGGAAAATAACGGCAATATCCGTAAAGTCGAAAAAGCGATGAAAGCGGCGCTCGCCGATGATCGTGCGCGCATTCAGGTCGGCCGGATTTCCTCGTTCGGTCTGATGGAAATGAGCCGGCAGCGGTTGCGCACCGGCGTTCTCGAAGCATCGACGCGCCAGTGCCCGCACTGCGAAGGCACCGGCCTTGTCAGGACAGCGTCGTCGGCAGGTCTCTCGGCGCTGCGGATGCTCGAAGATGAAGCCGGTCGCGGGCGTGGATCGGTGCTCACGCTACGCGCAAGTTCGGAAGCCGCGTTCTACGTCCTGAACCGCAAACGCCACGAGCTTGCCGAGATCGAAGAGCGCTTCGGCGTCCGCATCGAAATCGCCAGCGATGGCGAAGTCGAAGGCGCGCGCATGACAGTCGAAGCCAGTGGCCCGCCACCCGCTTTCATCCCCAAGTTCGAAGCGCCGCCGGTCTACGAAGACGATGACGACGTGATCGAAGATGATGCGGATGACGAAGAAGAAGTCGTGCGCGAACCCCGCGACGATCGTCCACGCGAAGATCGGGCCGAAAGTGACACCGGCCCTCGCCGCCGTCGCCGCCGCGGCCGTCGTGGGCGTCGCGAAGAAGGCGATGTCAGCGAAAGCGAATCCGTTGCCGATGGCGATACCGCGACCGAGCCGCGTGAGCCTCGCGAACCGAGAGAACCCCGCGAGCCGCGCGAACCGCGCAATGAAACCGCCGAAGAAGGCGAAGCCCGTCGTAGCCGGAGAGGCCGTCGGGGCGGTCGTCGTCGGCGTGGTCGTGACGGTGATGCTGCGCCAACGACGAGCGATAGTGTCGAGGCAGACGCTGCAGCCGACCTGGAACCGATCGAAATCGCATCGAACGCCGACGTTGCGGACGTGGTTGTCGTCGAAAAGCCCAAACGGACGCGCAAGCGGCCCGCTGCTCGGGATGCGGTTGACGAAGTGGCCGAACCAATCACAGAGGCACCTATCGCAGAGGCGCCGGTTGCTGAAAAACCGAAGCGCATCAGCCGTGCCAAGGCCAAGCCAGTTGCGGAAGAGCCCACGCCGGTGAGCGATCCCGTGTCTCAGGAGCCTCCAGCAAAGCCCAAGCGCGCCAGCAGGGCGAAAGCGAAAACTGCGGCGGACGAGACTCCTGCACAGGCGCTTGAGTCCACGGCAGTCGTTGAGAGTGCAACGCAATCCGAAGAGCCCCGCCGCGGTGGATGGTGGCAGCGGACTTTTGGTGCCACCGAATAAATGACCAAAGCCGTCATCGCGAGCATTGCGAAACTATCCGTAGAGCAATCAGGGTTGCTTCACACTGCTCGGGATGACGGTTAGCGACGCGGATGCTTGCTTCACCCACCGTTCAGCCCCGTGGGGCAAAAGCATTGCGAATGAAGCGCTTCATCCGGACTACGCTCACTGCCCTCGTTGCGTTTGCACTCACCGCACAGCCAGCCGCTGCGCAATCGATTCTGCGCGACGCCGAAACCGAAGCGCTTTTCAACGATATGGCAGCACCGTTGATCAAAGCAGCAGGGCTTAACCCCAAAAACGTCGACATCGTCCTGATCGGCGATCCCGAAATCAATGCTTTCGTTGCAGGCGGGCAAGTCGTCTACATGCACTCTGGGCTTATTCAGGCCGCGGACAACGTCAATGAAGTTCAAGGCGTCATCGCCCATGAACTTGGCCATGTCGCTGGTGGCGATGTTCTGCGCGGCGCCGAAGGGATCAAGGCCGCAACCGGGATTACGATTTTATCGCTCATTCTAGGTGCTGCTGCCATTGCAGCTGGGGCGGGTGAAGCCGGGGCTGGCATTCTCGCAGCAGGCCAGCAAGCCGCGCTCGGCAAATATCTCGCTTTCAGTCGCACGCAGGAATCAGGCGCTGACCAGTCGGGTCGCCGCTACCTCGAAACAGCCGGAATCAGCGGCAAAGGTATGGTCTCGTTCTTCCAGAAGCTGCGCGGTCAGGAATTCCGCCTCGCGATTGCGCAGGACAATGGCTATGACCGGACGCACCCGCTGACGGGTGACCGTATTCAGGTTCTGCGCGACAGCATGTCGCAACATCCCGCCTGGAACACACCGACCGATCCCGCGCTCGAAGCCCGGTTCCAGCGCGTGAAGGCAAAGCTGTTCGGCTATGTAAACGATCCAAAGGATACGCTGATCCGGTATCCGGTAACCGACAATACCTCACCCGCGCGCTATGCCCGTGCCTATGCTTGGCATAAGTCGGCCTATCCCGACAAAGCCATTTCGGAAGCTGACGCCCTGATTGCTGCCGCGCCGAGCGATCCCTATCTTCAGGAGCTGAAAGGGCAGATTCTGCTCGAATCCGGGAAGCCCAGCCAAGCCCTTCCGGTTTTGCGCAATGCCGTTCTGGGTACGCAATATAATCCACTCATTGCTGCACTGTTCGGTCACGCGCTGATTGCGACCGAAGACCCCAGGAACTTCGCCGAGGCAAAAACCGTGCTGCGCACAGCGATTCAGCGCGACAATCAAAACCCATTTGCCTGGTATCAGCTCGGCACGATCTATGCGCATGAAGGCGATCAGCCGCGCGCGTTCCTTTCGACTGCCGAGCGTTTCAGCCTCGAGGGTGCCGCGGTGCCTGCGCTGGCCAACGCGCGCAACGCCATGCGGGGGCTTCCCAAAGGCAGCAGCGACTGGATCCGCGCGCAAGACATTGTGCTCGTGTCGCAGGCATCGATCGATGACGATCCGCGCTATCGCGGCCGACGCAAACCTAAAACCCAAGCCGAATGAACCAAGGGGCAATACGCATCATGATCGGACTTTTTGCGGCAGCGGCTGGCGCAGCGGCAACCGTAGCTGTCATGGCCAGTGGCACGCCAGTCGCCACCAACGACCGTGTGGCAATCGAGAAGATTGTACGCGACTATATCCTCGCCAATCCTGAAATCCTCCCTGAAGCGATGGAAAATCTTCGCGGGCGCGAAGTCGCGAAAATTGTGAAGGCCAATCGAAAAGCAATCGAAACGCCGTTCGCCGGTGCCTGGGAAGGGGCGGCTGACGCCGACGTCATTGTCGTCCAGTTCTTCGATTATAACTGCGGATTTTGCCGGTCATCGATGTCCGACATCGACAAGCTGCTTGCAGCCGACAAGCGAGTTCGCGTCGTCTATCGCGAATTCCCCGTGCTCGGTCCCGATAGCGAAAATGCTGCGCGCCTTAGCCTTGCTGCGGCGAAGGCCGGAAAATATGCCGCATTTCACCGTGCTGTCTATGCCGCTGGCAAGGCTGAAACGCGCGCCGTCGAGCGCATTGCAAAACAAATGGGTCTCGATCTCGCGTTCGCCGCAGATCCGGCAGCGCAAGCTGAAATCGACGCAAACCTTAATCTGGCACGGCCACTTGGGATGACCGGAACACCAAGCTGGGTGATCGGCGACAAAGTGCTGCAGGGCGCCGTCGGCTACGACGCACTAAAAGCTGCTGTTACCGCTGCCCGCGTAAATTAGCTAGGCGGTCGTTGCGATCCAAGTATCGATGTTGCGCTCGAGCACGTCGAGCGGCACGGCACCCTGCGATAGCACTGCATCGTGAAACGCGCGTAAATCGAATTTCGGCCCCAGCGCTTTTTCAGCTTTTACTCGTAATTCGCGAATTTTAAGCTCGCCGATTTTATAGCCAAGTGCTTGCCCCGGCCAGCTGATATAACGATTGACCTCTGCTTCTATGTTCGCGTCCGACAACGCGCTGTTGTCGCGCATGAATGCGATAGCTTGCGCTTTGCTCCATCCTTTCGAATGCAGCCCCGTATCAACAACGAGCCGACACGCGCGCCACATTTCATAGCTCAGCCGCCCCATGTTTTTTTCGGCCGTGTCATAAAGCCCCATCTCGATCCCGAGATGCTCTGTGTACAGCGCCCAACCTTCGACGAAGGCTGTAAATCCGGTAAGATATTTGCGAAACTTCGGCAGGTCCATTTCCTGCGCGAGCGAGATCTGGTGATGATGACCGGGCACGGCTTCGTGCGCCGACAGCGCTGGCAGTTCCCAAAGCGGCCGCTGATCGAGTTTGGAGGTATTGACGTAGTAAAACCCGGCAATGCCGCTCGGCGGCGACCCCGGGTTATAATAAGCCGTCGTTGTGCCTTCGGCGATTTCCGCCGGGATTTCGCGCACGCCATAGGGCAACCGTGCCAGCTTGCCGAAATATTTGGGCATCAGCCCGTCGATGACTTTGGCCTGACGCGACGCGGCCGACATCAGCTCGGCCGGCGTCTTGGCGTAATATTTCGGGTTGCGCCGCAATTCGGCAATGAATGCCAGGCGGTCCGCATAGCCCGCGGATTTCGCGAGCGTTTCCATTTCAGCGCGAATCCGGGCAACTTCGCCAAGGCCGATTTTGTGGATTGCATCCGCGCTCAGGTTGGTCGTCGTGTGCGTGCCGATTTGCGCCGCATAATAAGCGCGGCCTTGCGGCAAGTCCGACGCGCCGACTGTCTTTCGGCATTTCGGCTTGTAATCGCGCGCATAATAATCGGCGAACTTGCGGTATTCAGGCTCGACAGACTGGGTGATAATTGTCGCCGCTCGTGTTTTCATCGCAGCCCAATTTGCAGCCGACATCCCCGTTGGCGCATTGCCGAGAAACGGCTTGTAAAACCGCGAATTTTCGATCTTGTCGGCGATCACGCCGCTGATCGACGTTTCAAATCCGCCGAGCACCACACAGGGTTGCGTATATCCGCCAGCGACGGCGGCGCGCGTGATCTTCAGCGCTTCGTCATTGATACCCGCATAAAGCCCCAGCCGCGTCAGATAGCTGTCGTAATCGGCGACCGTGTTCAACGGCGAATTGTCGGCGAGGCCCACGAAATTCTGGTGCCATCCTGCATATGTCGAAAACAGCATCATCCGCTGGCCGAATTTATTCCCCTCGATTTCCTCGCCGAGCATCCTCAACAAGATTGCCTTGTCGGTCCGTTCGCTGTCGCTGAGATCGGAATCGGGCAAAGCATGAAGCCGCGTGCGGAAATCCGCTGCCTGCTTCGCGGAACGATCTTTTACGGCAATGCTGATGTCTGTTACCCTGCCTGCCCCGCCCGTTTCGCCGAGCGTGGATGCATATTCCGGGTTGGCATCCATTACCCACGCCCAATGGGCGTCGATCACCGCTTTCAGATCGGTCGATGGCGATGCCATGGCGGGAACAGCAAGGATGAGCGCGGAAAGCGCGATTGCAGGCTTGAACATTGCATGAACCTAACGCAATCTTTGCGCCTGACTAGGGGGAAATATGGCCACCGCTGCAAGCCTGACACCGCGCGCAAAACCGATCGCGCCGGACAGATTCGAA
>JANODH010000155.1:0-4635 GCA_031412595.1 Sphingomonas sp.
TCGCCGAACAGCGCGACAACGCCCTGCAACGGACGGACCCAGCGCAAGCTTTCGGTGCTGATCGAGCCCGAGCCCCAGCGCATCGATTTGGGCCACGGGAACGCGCGAACGATGGCGGGGATGGCGTCTCGCAGCACCCAAGCGGTAGGCCGTCCTGCCGCCAATCGCTCGGCGAAATAGATGCCGTCGCGCTCGACCAATTGGTCCATTGTCAGGCCATATCGCCCCATGAAGCCGTCAAGCGCCTGTTGAGGAGCGCCAACCTTTGGCCCCTTTGTTTCGATACGGACATCTTCAGTTTCATTGGGCAAACCGCGCGCAATCAGCGCAAGGCGGCGCGGCGTTGCAAAAGTTTCGATACTTTCCGCCGTCAACTCGGCCTTGGCGAGTTCCTCCGCAAACAGGCGCGCCAGATCGTCCTTGGCCTTAACCTGCATCCGCGCCGGAATTTCTTCAGATCGCAATTCGAGCAGAAAGTCCGTCAAGCGGCCCACCCGTTCTTCGCCATGTGCGCCACGCACGCGCCCTTCGCCAGATCACGGACGCGGCCCATATAAGCAGCGCGCTCGGCGACCGAGATAACGCCGCGCGCTTGCAGCGTGTTAAAGATATGACTGGCCTTGATCGCTTGTTCATAGGCCGGGATCGGCAGATCGGCGGTGAGGCAATTTTCACATTCCGCCGTCGCCATCTTGAAGCCGTCGAACAGCGTTTTCGTGTCTGCGATCTCGAAATTCCACGCAGACATCTGTTTTTCGTTTTCAAGGAAGACATCGCCGTACGTCACGCCGTTGCCATTGAAATCGAGATCGTAAACGCTGTCGACATTCTGGACATACATCGCGAGCCGTTCGAGGCCAAAGGTCAGTTCGCCCGCGACGGGCTTGCAATCGAACCCGCCCATTTGCTGGAAATAGGTGAATTGCGTCACTTCCATGCCGTCGCACCAGACTTCCCAGCCAAGACCCCAGGCCCCGAGCGTCGGCGATTCCCAGTCATCCTCGACAAAGCGAATGTCATGGAGCAGCGGATCGATGCCGATCGCAGCCAAGCTGCCGAGATACAGTTCCTGCAGGTCGGGCGGACTGGGCTTCAGGATGACCTGATACTGATAGTAATGGCCGAGACGATTGGGGTTTTCGCCGTAGCGCCCGTCGGTCGGGCGGCGGCAGGGCTGGACGAAGGCGGCGTTCCAATGATCGGGGCCGAGCGCGCGCAATGTCGTTGCGGTGTGGAACGTGCCCGCGCCCATTTCCATGTCATAAGGCTGGAGGATCACGCAGCCGCGATCGCTCCAATACTCATGGAGCGTCAGGATCAGCTTCTGGAAGCTGAGCGGCTTGGCCAACGGGCTATCCTCTTCGCAGGTGCAACAAATCTTGGGTCCAGCCTTTGCCTTGGGGCTGGCGACGGGTCAAGCAACGCGCTACGCCGAGCCCATGAAACGCACCATCGGAACCGCGCTTGCCGCGCTTGCTCTTTTATCCTGCAATACGACGCAAAGCGAAGCGAAGACACTGAAACCAGCGCTTTGGAAAGTCGCCGATGCCGACACGACAATCTATTTGTTCGGCACGATCCATTTGCTGCCGCAAGACCTGAAGTGGCAATCGCCCAGGATCGACAAGGCGATCCGCGCGTCGCAGGATTTGGTGCTCGAAACGGTCATGAGCAAAGATTCAGCGAAGGAAGGCCAGGCACTGATGCAACTGGGCTTCACGCCAAGTCTGCCCCCTTTACTCGACCGGGTTGCCCCCGACAAGCGCGCCGCATTGCAAAAGGCCGTCACGAAAAGCGGGATGCCCTTGGCAAGCCTCGACAAATTGGAAACCTGGGCAGCAGCACTTTCGCTTGCCGCTGCAGGGATGCTCGAATTGAAAGTGAGCCCGAGATACGGGGCCGAAGCGGTCCTCGCCGATCGCTTCGGGAAAGAAGGCAAATCTGTCTCGGGCCTCGAGACGCCGATCCAGCAGTTGGGCTTTTTCGACAGCTTGCCCGAAGCGGCGCAGCGCAAGTTCCTGACCAGCATTGCCGACGACGAAAGCAATGCGCAGACCGAATTCGATGCCATGATCGCGGCATGGGGATCTGGCAATGTCGCCAAGATCGCGCTGACGTTCGACGACGAGTTGAAGCTTTCGCCCGAGCTGACTGATGTCCTGCTCAAAAAGCGCAATGCCAACTGGTCGAACTGGATCGTCACGCGGATGGCAAAACCCGGGACGGTGTTCGTCGCCGTCGGCGCGGGACATTTGGCAGGCGGAGACTCAGTCAACGCAATGCTTGTCAAGCGCGGGCTTAAGGTCTCGCGCCTCCAATAGCGGCAAGCCGGCGCTCGATATCGGCGCGATAGGGCGCATCCTTCGGCGCTTTGAGCAACAAACTCTGCCAGATCTTCGCTGCTTCGTCGGTTTGCCCCTGCCCCGCCAGCGCCACAGCGAGAAAGAAGGGCGGTCCGGGGTGCTTAGGCGACAGCTGCGCCGCACGATCGAAAGCAAAGCGCGCCGATGGCGAGACAAAGCCGTCACCATGCGCAACCAGTGCATTACCGAGGCCGACCCACAGATTCGGGCTTTTCGGATCGTCGCGAATGCCGCTGCGCATCGCGAGCACAGCGGTTTGCGTGGCACCCATCCGAATCATGGTATCGGCATAATCCATCCACTGCGCTTCGCTGCCGAACTGGCCCATCATATTCTGACGGGAAGCGACGAGGGCTGGATCGAGCTTACTTTCGGCTTCGCGCGACTGAACGCTGGTGCCGGGCTGCGCTGGTGTCCCTTGCCAGGCATAGCCGGCGACACCGAGCAACAACGCTGCGCCCGTCAGCTCCAGCGCCGGACGCGGCATTTTGGCATAACGCCAAAGCAGCGCGAAACCGACCAGCGACAGCCCCAGCAAAACGCCCCAACCCACAGCTAGCGTGCTCGCTTCTTGAAGCGGCTGCGCGCAAGCAGCACGCCCGCGCCAAGCAGTAACAAGGGGGCAATCCAGAGCGGCGCAGTTTGCGCGTCGAAGACAGGCTTGTAGCTCACCCAATTGCCATAACGCTCGATCAGCCAGGCGCGGATATCCTCGGGCTGTTCGCCGGCGGCAATGCGCTTGCGGATCATAGCGCGCATGTCGGACGCCATATCCGAATCCGAATCAGCGATCGATTGCCCCTGACAGACAAGGCAGCGCACCGACAGCATGAGCGCCTGCGCCGCTTTCTCCTGCGCGGCGTCGGGAAGCTGCTTATTCGCATAGGGCGCTGCAGGCATCGCCGAATCCGCCAGCGCGGGCACTGAAAACATCAGCATAAGGCCGAGAACGACAGCCTTCATTGCGCGGCTCTGAGCTTGGCGATAATATCGGGAATGTCCTGCGCACCGATTGCGCCGATATGCTGATGGCGGATAATCCCCTTGCCATCGATAATGAAAGTTTCGGGAACACCCGACGATCCGATCGCGAGTTGGATCGACGAATCGACGTCGAGTCCGATCGCTCGATAGGGATTGCCGTTGCGCGCGAGGAAGCGGTCGACATCCTCGCGCTTGTCACGCAGTGCAACGCCTTCGATAACGGCACCTTGCTGCGAGAGGGAGACAAGCACGGGCGCCTCGGCAATGCAGGGTACGCACCAGCTTGCAAATACATTGAGCAAGCGCGGCTGGCCGGTAAAGTCAGCCTTGCTCAGCGCCGGACGCGACGAGGCCGCCGCAGGGAGCGCAAAAGCAGGTAGCGGTTTGCCGACCATCTTCGAGGGGTTTTCGGATTTCGTCGGGCTGATCAGGCCGAACGCTACGACCGCAAAGAGCACCGCGAAAGCAGCGAGTGGCACCCATAGCGTGAATTTTTTCAAGCGTAGGCCTGCCGGATATTGAGGCCGTGTTCGCGCCGCATCCGCCCAATGAGTGACAACGTCCCGCCGAGCGCAATAAGTCCGCCGCCGAGCCAGATCAGCGTCACCAGCGGCTTCCACCATAAGCGCAGTTGCCATCGGCCATCTTCGTCCTGCTTGCCCACAACAAGATAGAGTTGCCCATCGACACGCGTTGCAATGGCAGCTTCGTTTGTCTCGACTTGCGGCGAGGAGAACTGGCGCGATTGCGGCTTCAGGCGGAACGGCTTACCTTCACCACGCTGCGCTTCGAGAGTCGCTTCGAGCGCTGTCCAGTTCGGCCCGGCGATCGGTTCGATACCGACAAGCTTGATACTATAAGGGCCGACGACGGCGCTTTCGCCGATGCGTTTGGCAACAAGCGTTTCCTTCAGGAAGGCACTTTCGGTCGCCATGCCGAGCATCGCGACGGCAACGCCCAAATGCGAAATAACCATGCCATAAGTGAACAGCGGCGTTCGGCGCAGATTGCGTTTCCATAACGGCGCGAGGCTCGCAGCCCCGATCCCGACCGCAACGACGATGCCGAGGAAGGACAAGATGCTGATTTGCGGTGCGAAAACGGCCATCCCTACCAGTGCCGCGATGAACAGCGCAATCGGAAGCGAAACGCGCTTCAGCACCGCCTGTAGATCGTCACGCCGCCAGCGCGTCAGCGGGCCGAGCCCCATGAAAATAACGAGCGCCAAGGTTAGCGGCCCGGCCGTCGCATCGAAATAAGGCGGCCCGACCGAGAGCTTTTCGCCCGT
>JANODH010000156.1:0-2440 GCA_031412595.1 Sphingomonas sp.
ACGGACTCAAGCTTGATCCCGCTCGTGTGGCAGCGCTGGCCCAAAATGTCGGTGCCTATCAAGACGTTTTCATTCGTTATGAGCGCGGCAGTGCAACACGCGAAGATCTGCTGCCCCTCGGCAATCGGTAAGTGACCAAGAGAAAAACTGCTGTCGAGCACGTCACCCGAACATGATCTACATCATGCGGCAGGCGAAGATGGCGCGGGCGATGGAAATCGAACCCGCGCTCCGCAAGGAATGGGATTTTTAGTCCAATCCGAAATCTTCACAATATCTTTGATACAGCATCAATGACTAAGTTTCACGTATAAATATGCTAAACAAAACCGCCCAACGCATAGCAAAATTGCCCATCAGGGTGGAACAAGGGGCGGCACCGACGATGAAAACATCCTGCATCATCTGATCCTTTCATCTGCTGCGTCTTACACGATGTCTCGAAACCCCTTGATGATTGCAGAGAAATCGAGGCCCCCTGCCCCGGCAGTCGTGAATTCCTCATACAGCGCTGCGGCGCGCGTCCCCATCGGCACATCGGCATCGACATCGTCAGCTGCGGCCATCGCCAACCGCAAATCCTTGAGCATCAGAGCCGTTGCAAAGCCACCTGCGTAATCAGAATCAGCCGGCGATGTCGGCCCGACACCGGGCACTGGGCAATAGCTTGTCATCGACCAGTTCTGCCCCGAAGCTTTCGACGCGATGTCATAAAAAGTCTGGAGGTCGAGCCCGAGCTTTTCGGCAAGCGCAAACGTCTCGCAGGTCGCGATCATCGACGCGCCGAGCAGCATGTTGTTGCAGATTTTTGCTGCCTGCCCGGCCCCACTGGCACCAGCGTGGATCACGGCTTTGCCCATTGCCGCGAGGACCGGCTCGGCTCTTGCAAAAGCTGTCTCGTGACCACCAACCATGAACGTCAACGTGCCTGCATTTGCCGCGGCAATCCCGCCCGACACCGGTGCATCGACCATCGCATACCCCGCGTCTGCCGCGTCCGCTGCCACTTTACGGGCCGTCGTTACATCAATGGTCGAGCAATCGATCAGCAGCGCAGGTGGCGGTGCATGACCGATGACATCCGTGCTATACACACTTTCAACAATCGCACCGTTGGGCAGCATCGAAACGACGGCTTCCACACCGGTCACCGCTTCGCGGACCGTGGCAAACACCGCGCAACCGTTGGTTCGCGCCTGCTCCAGCGCGGCTTGGGCAAGATCGAACGCCTGCACGACATGCCCGGCCTTCACGAGGTTCGCCGCCATGCCGCCGCCCATATTGCCAAGGCCGATAAACGCGAGCTTCATCGTTCTCACCCCATCGTCGGAATGACAAAGGCATTCGCACTGTCACC
Source organism: Sphingomonas sp. (assembly GCA_031412595.1). GTDB lineage: Bacteria > Pseudomonadota > Alphaproteobacteria > Sphingomonadales > Sphingomonadaceae > Sphingomonas_O. The sequence continues at coordinate 1,358 of JANODH010000156.1, forward strand.
GACCCCGCCCCCATCACTGCCGTCCGGCCAGCGCTGCGTGATCGTCTTGACCTTGGTCCAGAATTTCACGCCTTCCATGCCGTGCTGGTTGGTGTCGCCGAACATGCTGCGTTTCCAGCCACCGAATGTGTGATAGGCAACAGGCACCGGGATCGGCACATTGATGCCAACCATGCCGACGTTCACGCGTGCCGCGAATTCGCGCGCCGCATGACCATTGCGTGTAAAGATCGCGACACCATTGCCATATTGATGTTCGCTGGGAAGCCGCAGCGCCGTTTCGAAATCGGGCGCACGCACCATTTGCAGCACGGGGCCGAAAATCTCTTCCTTATAGGCCTGCATATCGGGCGTCACATGGTCGAACAACGTGGGGCCGACAAAAAACCCGCCCTCATGGCCCTGCAGCTTGAAGCCGCGCCCGTCGACGACGAGCTCGGCCCCTTCATCGACACCTTTCTGGATCCAGCTTTCGATCTTGGCCTTGTGTGCGCCCGTTACCACGGGCCCGTAATGCGCCTCGCTGTCGGTCGAAACGCCGATGCGAAGCGCCGCCATTGCCGGGATCATTTTTTCACGCAGGGCAATCGCTGTCTTCTCGCCCACCGGCACCACGACGGGCAGCGCCATGCAGCGCTCGCCGGCCGAGCCGAATGCTGCCCCCGACAGGTCTTGCACAACCTGATCGAGATCGGCATCGGGCATCACGATCCCGTGGTTCTTGGCCCCGCCCATTGCCTGGACGCGCTTGCCTGCAGCAACACCGCGCTGATAGACGTAATGCGCAATGTCGGACGAGCCGACAAAGCTGATTGCCGCAATGTCGGGATGATCGAGGATCGCATCGACCATTTCCTTGTCGCCGTGAACGACCTGGCAAATGCCTTCAGGCAAGCCAGCCTCGACAAACAATTCGGCAAGGCGAACGGGCAGCGACGGATCGCGCTCGGACGGCTTGATGATGAACGCATTGCCGGTCGCAATGGCAGGGCCGCACATCCATAGCGGGATCATGCCGGGAAAGTTGAACGGCGTGATGCCTGCGCCAATCCCGACCGGCAAACGCATCGAATACACATCGAT
>JANODH010000157.1:0-3065 GCA_031412595.1 Sphingomonas sp.
CGTTATCGGGGGCTGCTTCTATATTTTCGGCCAGACAACGGATTTCAATCGTTTCCAGCTGGGCGGCTAGTGTTTTGCAGAGATCAGTGAGAAGCGCCCCGAGATCGATCGTGTCGTTACCGGCGTCGCGCCACAGGCGGTCATGCGTTCGGGCGACAGCGATGACGCGGTCGGACGCATCGCCGAGCGCGTCGGCCTCTTCGGCTGATTTGCTCGATTTTGCTTTCATCATCAGCAGACTGGATAGGATCGCCAGATTGTTCTTCACGCGGTGGCTTGCTTCCTGGACCATCATTTTCTGATACTCGAGTGCTTGCGAAAGCCGGTCCTCGGCAACTTGGCGGTCGAGTGCAACGCCGATGAAATTGGCGAGACCCTGAAGAAAAGCGAGATCCGCGGCTTCGAACTCGCCTGCCGACGGACTGTCGACTTCAAGCACGCCCCAGCGCCCGCCGCCGTAAGTTATGAGTACGTTGATTGCCCGTTTTACCCCGTGTTCGATCATCAGGGTCGGCGTTCGAAACTGTTCTTCGGCTTCAAGATGGTTCGAAATAACCGGGGAGCCCGTATGGAACGCATAGCCAGCCGGAGATTCTAAATCGGCTCCAAACGCGACCACACCTACGACACCGTCGCGCCAGCCGATGCCCGCTCGGATGAGCAGATCGTTTTGTGCCTTGCGATATTCCAGGACTTTGGAGAGGTTTGCCCGCATGCCCAAGGCTGCGGTTTTCGCCGCATGATCAAGCAAATCGGCGACGGCAGTCGATTTCAGCGCTTCCATGCCGAAATTGGAAAGCGCAGCTTGTTGTTCCAGCCTATAACCAAGCATCGATCCTGCGCCGACAGCATCGACGGCTTGTGCAAATGACTGCTGCTCTGCTTCCCTCGTGATTCCGCTTTCAACAACCTCAAGCGCTGTCGTTTCGAGTTCGATCTTTTTACGCGGCATTCGAAGCGCACCCTTACTTTTTTTTGATCAAACGACCGACGAAAGTTCTCGATCCGCTCTATATCGGCCCGCGCAACTTGTCAGTCTGCAATGTCATCGGCCTGATAATTTGACGTTTTGTCACCCGGACCACGGCTTCGTCAAGCGCGGCAAGAAATCGCGACCGGTCTGCTTTAGCGAATGGCGCAGCACCGCGTATGATATCGCCGCCTGCTCGTAAATCCGCCATAATCGCGCGGGTCGCAATCGCTGTTCCGATGCTATTCGGCGTGAAAGGTTTGCCAGTCGGTGAGAGCACCGTCGCCTGGGATTTCAAGGCGCGGTCTGCGAGCAGGATATCAGCCGTAATCACAATGCTGTCCGGGCCAGCGCGTTCAGTAATCCAGTCATCAACTTCGTCAAAACGGCTGCCAACGACGATGCGCTCAACGAGGGGATGAGCAAGAACGCGGAAAGCGCTGTTGCTCACAATCTTGACGGCAATGGCGTGGCGCATTGCAACTTTATATATTTCGTCTTTAACCGGGCAGGCGTCCGCATCGACGAGGATCGTGGGGGCCATGCGTTAGCGCGGCGCGCGCGTCGGCTTTGCGCGGTAGGGAGGCTTGCCACCTGCGCCGCGCGGTGGGCCATCGCGACGCGGCGTGGGCGGGCCATCACGACGCGACAGGGGCGGCCGTCCGGCAGGCGGTCCTTCGCGGCGTGGTCCGCTACCGGCACCACGATGCGTTTCGGGCGCAGGTCCGGCATGCTGTTCGATGCGAATGCCGTCTTCGCCATCCGGATCGCCGCCTTCGGTACGTTTCAGGGCATCCTTGAATTTGGCTGCCGCTGCACGGGGCACCTGAAAGAAGGTTTCGGTCTGCGAAATGCGGATCGCGCCGATTTCCGATTTCGTGATGTGCCCACGGCGGCAAAGCAGCGGCAGGATCCAGCGCGGATCGGCATTCTGCTTGCGCCCGCAATCCATGCGGAACCAGACGGTATCTTCGAACCCGGCGCGCGGTGCGCCTGCGTCGCGTGTTTCGCGCGGTGCGCGAACGCTGACGTCGAGCATTTCTTCTGACGACGGCATTTTGGCACGGTGCATGCGGACGAGCGCCGCCGCAATATCTTCGGGTGACCGTTCGGACAGCAGGCGAGTCGCGAGTGCTTTGTCCTCGTCGTCGGTCTCGACCGGTTCGAGCAGTGCAACCAACAACCGCTCGCGATCATTGGCACGGATCTGATCGGCCGTTGGAACGCCAATCCAGTCGGCCGTCACGCGGGCATCGCGGAGCATTGCCTCAACGCGACGGCGGCGTGGGTGCGGCACGATAAGGATTGCCGTGCCCTTCTTCCCCGCCCGCCCAGTGCGACCCGAACGATGCTGGAGCGCATCGGGATCGCGCGGCAGTTCGACATGAATGACCAGCGTCAGCGTCGGCAAGTCGATCCCGCGCGCTGCAACATCCGTTGCGACGCAAACCCGCGCGCGCTTGTCGCGCAGTGCCTGAAGCGCGGCGTTTCGTTCGTTCTGGCTGTGCTCGCCCGACAGCGCGACCGCGTGGAAACCCCGCTCGATCAGGCTGGCGTGGAGGTGCCGCACATTGTCACGCGTCGCGCAGAACAACATCGCTGATTCCGCTTCGTGGAAACGGAGCAGGTTGACGACCGCGTTTTCGATATCGGACGGCGCCACAGTGACGGCCTGATAAGCAATGTCGCCGTGCCCGCGGTCTGCCGTGACCGTCGAAATCCTCAACGCATCTTTCTGATATCGCTTGGCAAGTGCGACGATGGTCTTGGGCATCGTCGCTGAAAACATGAGCGTGCGGCGCTCGGCGGGACTGGCGTCGAGGATATTCTCGAGATCCTCGCGAAACCCCATGTCGAGCATCTCATCGGCTTCATCGAGCACGGCTACTCTAAGCGCGCGCAGATCGAGCGCGCCGCGATTGAGGTGATCGCAAAGCCGCCCCGGCGTGCCGACAACGATGTGTGCGCCCTGGCTGAGCATCTTGCGCTCTTTCGACGCGTCCATGCCGCCCACGCACGTTGCGATGCGTGCGCCAGCCTTGCCATAGAGCCAGATCAGTTCGCGGCTGACTTGCAGTGCAAGTTCACGTGTCGG
>JANODH010000158.1:0-5878 GCA_031412595.1 Sphingomonas sp.
AAACCGTCCTGCTCGTAACCGATTTCTTTGACCGTACGGCGCACTGTCGCTTCGATTTCTTCCTTCGCGCCGGGCGCCCATTCACCGTTTTCGTATACGCCTTTGCAGCGGATTTCGCCAGCGAGCACGACAAGCTGCGTGGTAGTGAGCGTTTCGCAGGCAATGCGCGCTTCGGGGTCTTTCGATAGGAACAGGTCGACAATCGCGTCCGAAATCTGGTCCGAAACTTTGTCTGGGTGACCTTCGGAAACCGATTCAGACGTGAAGAGATAGCTGGCGCGCATTAGCGAATCCTGTCTTGATATAAAGAAAGCTTTATGTCTGGCTCGCGCCTTTAGCGACGACGACGACGAAGGGCAACGGCAAAGCCAGTCAGGGTTAACGCAAAGCCTAGCGGCAGAATGTTGCCGAAACGTGAGAACAGCGTCGGCGCAGCGGGAGCGGGCAGTTTGATCTGAATAAAGCCTGCTTTGTTCATTGGCAGCGCGACCAGCAGTTCGCCGTTGGGATCGATCACGGCCGAGATGCCGGTCGGCGTCGAGCGGATGACCGGCAGCCCTTCTTCGATCGCGCGCAGACGGGCTTGTGCAAGATGCTCAGGCGGGCCCCAGCTGCCGAACCACGCGTCATTCGACGGATTGAACAGGAAAGCAGGACGGTTTCGACGGTCCGCGACTTCGCCGGAAAAAATGATCTCGTAGCAAATCTGTACGCCGAGCGTGCCGTACCTGGGCAGCACGATGCTCCGGGGCCCAGGGCCCGGCTTGTAATCGATATCGCCGGGCACGAGCCGCGAAAGGCCGATTGCCGACATGAACGCCCGCATCGGCAGATATTCGCCATAAGGGACCAAATGCGCTTTGTCGTAGCGCGCATCGATTTCAGCGTCAGCGGCGAGCACGAAAACGCTGTTGGTCGCCGAAACGGCCATTTCCTCGACACCCGCGCCGCTTTGCCGCCGCGCATATTCGATGCGCGTGCCACCGGTGATAAGCAAATCATCGGGCCCAAGGAGCGACGCGAGATCGGCGCGCAAGCGTGCGTCATAATCGATTTCGTAACCGTCGTTGAGTGCCGCTTCGGGCCAGAATATCAAGCGCACGTCAGCAGTCGGTGGTCCGGTCAACTGCGCGAGCTTCTCCAGATTTGGGCGTGCAACTGAAATATCGCGCCCCTCTTTCAACCCGATGTTGGGCTGGATGACGCGAACGATCGTGTCTGTCCGCCCCCGATCGCCAGCCGCATAGATCGTCAGCCAGCCGGTCAACATAAGCGCGCCGAGGGTCACAGGAAATGCGATGATTCGCTTGGCATGAACGAGCGCACCTGCGACGAGGATCAGACATCCCGACACCCCATAAGTCCCGATCAGCTTGGCAAGCCCGTCAGCGGGTGTCGGCACGAGCACAACGCCCAGCGGGTTCCACGCAAAGCCGGTAAACAGGCTGGCGCGAAGATATTCGGTCACGACCCATGCAGCGGCAAACAGCAGCACATACACCGTCTTGCTCGCGCGTCCCCATCGCCACGCCAGACCCGCAGCGACAGCCGGAAAAACAGCAAGATACAGCGCCAGGACGACGACTGCGATATAGCCGAGCCAGATGGGCATGGCGTCCTGATATCGGAATGCGCCCGCAATCCAGTTCATGCCGACCAAGAAATGGCCGAGGCCGAACCACCAGCCCCGCGCCAGCGCTACACGCAAATCGGGCGCTTGCGCGACGATCCATATCCACAACGCAAAGGCAGCAATCGTGACCGCCCACAATTCGAGCGGCGCAAAGCCCGTTGCCGAGATAAGCCCCGCGACAAGAGCAACTGTTTTGGGAAAGCGCATCACGGGCGCCGCTATTGCCTGAGCGTGTGACAGACGCAACGGCTTGCGCTAATCGATGGCAATGATCCTGATCGCTCTCGCCGCTGCCGCAGCACCTTTACTTCCACCCGAAATTGCGCGCGACTTGCGCTGCGTCGCGATTATCGGCGTTGCGCGCGACCCCGCGCTTGCCGCCGATGGCGCGCTTTATACAGCTATCGTTGGCGCAAGCGCAATGGATGCAACGGGGCGGAGCCGTGAAGCGGTCCGCGATCTGATTTTCGATCAGGTTCGCATAGTCCGGAAAACCGTGCCGACGCCGCAAGAGGTGATGGCCTGCACCACACAGGTGCGCGCCCGCATCGCGCTGGAAAAGATCGCACCATGAGGCCATTTCACCTGGCATTTCCAGTACATGATCTGAGCGCAGCGCGTGATTTTTATGGCCGGGTGCTCGGCTGTCCGGAAGGACGGAGTTCGGACCAGTGGATTGATTTCAATCTTTACGGGCATCAAATCGTGACGCATCTTGCGCCGTCTGCGCATGCCGTGATGTCCAATCCGGTCGATGGCCATGACGTGCCCGTGCCGCATTTCGGCGTCGTGCTTACGATGGACGCTTGGCAAACACTGGCCGAGCGGCTCGAAGCAGCAGGCACGCATTTTGCGATCGCGCCGACAATTCGTTTCAAGGGACAGGTCGGCGAGCAGGCAACGATGTTTTTTTACGACCCGAGCGGCAATGCGCTCGAGTTCAAGGCGTTTGCCGACGATTCGCAGCTGTTCGCGACCTGACCTCAGCCGTCGTAGTCGGCGCCCAAGTTCTGGTTGCGCGGTGGCGCGGCGGCTGTCAGGCGAAGCGCTTCGGCCGACTGGCTGAGCGAACCCATTTCATCGACGACATCGTCATCGTCGATCTGCACACGCTGCATGTTGGTAATCACCGCTTCGCGAAGTTCTTCCGGAAACACCGTAACGTCAGCGATTTCGCGCAAAGCAACGACGGGGTTTTTATCGCGATCGCGATCGACCGTCAGTTCGGCACCACCCGAAATCTGCCGTGCGCGCTGCGCAGCAAGCAGAACGAGGTCGAACCGGTTGGGGATTTTGTCGACACAATCTTCGACCGTAACGCGCGCCATCAAACGCTTCCTTTGAAAACTTGGTGCTGAATGCGAGCGCGGCGCTTAGCAACCGCGGCTTGCAAAAGCAACAATGCCCGCGCAGGGGCAGCACCATGGCTCTGGCGCATGACGTTGGCGGCAATCGCCTTTCGCTTTTGGCCGACGGCCCGGAACGGCTCGACGCGCTGGTGGCTCTGATCGAGGGCGCGACGTCGAGCCTAAAGCTACTTTATTATATCTATGCCGACGATGCGGCCGGACAACGCGTCCACGGCGCGCTGCTTGCGGCGGCCGCGCGCGGCGTTTCGGTGGCGCTTATCGTTGATGGTTTCGGCAGCGATTCGGATTCGCACGATCGCTTTTTTGCGCCGTTGAAAAGTGCCGGCATCGATGTTTGCGCTTTTCATCCACGCTGGGGGCGGCGCTATCTGCTGCGCAATCATCAAAAAATGGCAATTGCTGACGACGTGCGCGCGATCATCGGCGGCTTCAATGTGGCAGCCGACTATTTCACGAATTCTGGCGAGACGACGTGGCGCGATCTCGGCCTTATGATCGACGGTGAAGCGACGACGCGCCTTGCGGGCTATTTCGATGCCCTACAGCGCTGGACCAAGCGCCCGCGCGCCAAGATGCGTGATCTTCGCAAAGCGCTGCGCGACTGGAGCAACCCTGCTGGCAAAATGCGCTGGCTGCTCGGCGGCCCCGTGCGGCGGTTGTCACCGTGGGCGCGTAGCGTGCGCGACGACATGATGACCGCAAAGCGCTTGTCGATGATTGCGGCTTATTTCGCGCCGAACCCGGCAATGTTGCGTCGTCTCGACCGAATCGGTCAGCGTGGCGAGGCACGGATCATAACGGCAGCGAAAACCGACAATATGGCAACAATCGGTGCAGCGCGTTTTACCTATCCGGGCCTCCTCAGAAAGGGTGTGCGTATCTTTGAATATGCGCCGTCGCGGCTGCACACCAAGCTGATTCTGATCGACGATCTCGTCTATATCGGCAGTGCGAACTTCGACATGCGCAGCTTGTATCTCAATCTCGAAGTCATGCTGCGCGTCGACGATGCAACTTTTGCCCGCCACGTGCGCGACTATATCGACAACGAGGTCGCGGTGTCGGCGGAGCAGCTTCTGCCCGACTATACCGGCTGGCGAACATGGACGGCCAAGCTGCGCCGTGCGTTGAGTTATTTTGTGGTGGCCATCATGGATTATAACGTCGCACGTCGGCTGAATTTCGGCGAAGAATGACCCCTCAGAGCGTCTTTTCGTAAATCCGATAGACTTTGTTGATGCGGCCGTTGATGGCTTCGCCAACCGATTTCATCGGGCCATTATCGTCGAGCACCCAACCGAATTCGCCGCGCGTCGCGCCATATCTGGCCGTTGCATCGCGTCGCGTAAATTCGACGAGCATCAGCGCAAGCTGGCTGGCGAGCCGCGTCGATTGTAGTTTTTTAAGCACCCCCATCAGGGGCACGCGCATCGTTCGCACTTTCGGCGCGCGGAGCCACCAGAGTAGTTTTGCCCAGTTGAAGGGAAACAGGCTGCCCGCGTAACCGATCAGCTTCTCGTTCATATCGGGCAGTGTCATCATGAACGCGACCGGCTCACCGTCGACTTCGGCAATGCGGATCAGGTCTTCATAAACGATCGGTTTCAGCTTTTTGCCGACATAAGCGATTTCGCTGTCGGTAATCGGAACGAAGCCCCAGTTACCGCTCCACGCGTCGTTCAAGATGCCAAGGATGAGCGCGGCTTCTTCATCGAAGCGACTTTTATCGACACGGCGGATAACGATACGCGGATTGCGTTCGCCCGATTCGATGATCCGCTTAACGAGAGGCGGAAAATCGACGGTGATCGGTATTTCATAAGTCAGCAGGTCCTGGACGCCCTGGTAGCCTGCACTTTCGATCCAGCTTTCATACGCGGCGGTATTGTGCCCCATCATGACGGTCGGTGGATGGTCATGCCCCTTAACCAGTAGCCCCGGCTCATCCCAGATCGAAATACTGATGGGCGCCAATACGCGGACCATGGCTTTGGCGCGCAGCCAGTCTTCGGCTTGCGCAATCAGCGCTGTCATTGTTGCGGCATCTTCTGCTTCGAGCAGTCCCCAGTTGCCGGTGCCCGGCCCCATTCCCTGCTCGGCAGGCTGAGCGAGCGCGAGATGATCGATTTGCGCCGAGATACGCCCTGTGACGCGCCCGTTGGCTTCGGCCAGAAACAATTGCGCCTCGCCATGTTCGAACCACGGGTTCTTGCCCGGTGTGATCAGGGCATAGACGTCTTGCTTGAGCGCAGGCACCCAGTTCGGGTCATTGGCGTAAAGCCGGTAAGGAAGATCGACAAAAGCTTTGCGGTGGGCTTTCGTGGTAACAGGACGAATCTTGGTCAAATTGGCTCCGGCAAATCGCGCAGGGGTAGTAAGTTAGCGGTTTCATCACTAATTAGCAGCATCGAAAGACCAATGGACAGCGCAATTTCCCTCGAAAGATCCCACGCGGGATCACAAACGCAGCCCTTTGCGCCGCCCGCCCGCGCGCGCATCGCAGACGATGTTGCGATGCTGCGGACGGCAGCGGAACTGACGCGCGACATCAACACGGCAAAGCCGCTTGTGTATTGGGCCGATTTCTTGGGTTCGGCAGCGTTGGGTTATGCCGGACTTGCTGGCGCGGTACTGTTGCCTGGATTTTTGGCGATTGCGGCCGCAGCGGTTGCCATTCTCGCGCTTTATCGTGCCGGCAGTTTCATTCACGAACTCACGCATATCCGGCATCGGGAGCTGCCGTGGTTCCGCTTGGGCTGGAACGCCGTCATCGGCGTGCCGCTGCTGATCCCGTCATTCATGTATGAAGGCGTGCACAATCTCCATCATAACCGGACGCGTTATGGCACGGTCGAAGATCCCGAATATTTGCCGC
>JANODH010000159.1:0-7500 GCA_031412595.1 Sphingomonas sp.
CGGCATAGCCGCCGAGCGAGGCCACACCTTCCTGAATACGCGCGCCGCCGCTGTCGTTCAGGCCGATGACCGGCGCGCCGACTTTCATCGCCATGTCCATGACTTTGCAGATTTTCTGCGCATGCGCTTCGGAAAGCGACCCGCCGAACACGGTGAAATCCTGCGAGAAAACGAACACCAGCCGCCCGTTGATCGTGCCCGATCCCGTAACGACGCCGTCGCCCGGGATCTTGGTTTCTTCCATGCCGAAATCGACGCAATTATGCTCGACATACATGTCGAGTTCCTCGAACGATCCGGCATCGAGCAGCACATCGAGCCGTTCGCGCGCGGTCAGCTTTCCTTTGGCGTGCTGCGCATCGATTCGCGCCTGCCCGCCGCCTAGCCTTGCAGCGGCGCGGCGGCGTTCGAGTTCGGCCAATGTGCTGCTCATGCGGTCAGCCCATCCGGTGCAGAGCGCACAATTTGTTGCCGTCGGGGTCGCGCAGATAAGCGAGATACATTTTCACAGCCCCGCCGTCGCGCACGCCCGGTGCATCTTCGATTGCCGTGCCGCCGTTTTCGACGCCGGCTGCGTGCCAGGCGTCGGCTTGTTCGGGGGTCATGGCAAAACCGACTGTGCAGCCATTGCCTGCTGTTGCGGGCGCGCCGTCGATCGGTTTGGTCACAAGCAAAATCCCGCCATTGTGGACATAGACCAGCCGTCCTTTGGGATCGATGCTGCCCGCGCGGCCGCCGATCGCAGTGAACGTCGCGTCGTAGAATTTCTTCGACCGTTCGATGTCGTTGCTGCCGACCATCATGTGACTGAACATTTCGTCTCTCCTGTTAAAAAACCACCACGCTGCGGATGCTTTCCCCCGCATGCATCAGATCGAAGCCCTTGTTGATTTCGTCCAATGTCAGCGTGTGCGTGATCATCGGATCGATCTCGATCTTGCCGTTCATGTACCAGTCGACGATCTTGGGGACGTCGGTCCGCCCTTTGGCGCCGCCGAAGGCCGTCCCGCGCCAGTTGCGCCCGGTGACGAGCTGAAACGGCCGCGTGCTGATTTCCTTGCCTGCTTCGGCAACGCCGATGATGATGCTGGTGCCCCAGCCGCGGTGGCAGGCTTCGAGCGCTTGCCGCATCACATCGGTGTTGCCGGTGCAATCGAAGGTATAATCCGCGCCGCCATCGGTCAGCGTGACAAGATGCGCGACGATATCGGGCACGTTCTTTGGGTTGACGAAATGCGTCATTCCGAATTTCTTGCCCCATTCTTCGCGGTCGGGATTGATGTCGACGCCCACGATCATGTTTGCGCCCGCCATCCGCGCGCCTTGCAGGACATTCAGGCCGATCCCACCCAGCCCGAAAATGATGACGTTATCGCCGGGCTGGACTTTTGCCGTGTTGACCACCGCGCCGACCCCCGTCGTCACGCCGCAACCGATGTAGCAGCTCGTTTTGAAAGGCGCGTCCATGCGGATTTTCGCGACGGCGATTTCGGGCAGCACCGTGAAATTCGAAAAGGTCGAGCAGCCCATGTAATGAAAAATCGGCTTGCCCTGATAGCTGAAGCGGCTGGTGCCATCGGGCATCAGCCCTTTACCCTGCGTCGCGCGGATCGCAGTGCACAGGTTCGTCTTGCCCGACAGGCAGGATTTACACTGGCGGCATTCGGGCGTGTAAAGCGGGATGACATGATCGCCGACCGCGACGCTGGTGACGCCCGCGCCCACCTCGCGGACGATTCCGGCGCCTTCATGCCCCAATACGCTCGGGAAAATGCCTTCGCTGTCGAGCCCGTCGAGCGTGTAGGCATCCGTGTGGCAAATCCCCGTTGCCATGATCTCGACAAGGACTTCGCCGACGCGCGGTCCATCGAGATCGAGTTCGACGATTTCGAGAGGCTTTTTGGCTTCGAAGGCAACGGCGGCGCGCGTTTTCATGTGTGGAAAGCTCCCTGATCTCAAACCGGCTCCTGCCGCCGCAATCGCTGAAGCGCAAGCCAAACTGCTGCAACGACAAACGGCGCTAACAGCCCGGTCACCAGCGTTGCATCGATCTGTGGATTGGCATGTTCGAGCGCTTTGATCGGATAGCTGAGGAGCGAAATCGCGTAGTATGAAATCGCGGCGACCGACAATCCTTCGACCGCGCGCTGCAACCGGATTTGGGTTTGCGCGCGATTGTCCATGGATTTGAGCAGCGCTGCACTGGTTGCTTCAGCTTCAATTTCGATCCGGGTGCGCAGCATCTGCCCGGTCCGCGCAATGCGGGCAATCACGGCGCGCTCGCGTGTCGCAACGGCATCGCAGGTCCGCATCGCGGGTGCCAATCGCCGGTCCATGAACTCGCCGATGGTCTGCATGCCCGGAATATGCACTTCGCGCAGGGTCGCGATCCGGTCGCGCACGATGTCGTAATAAGCAGCGGCCGCCCGAAACCGGTAGCTCGTCTGCGTGTTCAGCGCTTCGGCTTCGCCCGACAAAGCAATGATTCGCCCGAGCAACGCACGATCAGCTTCGACACCGGCTTCATCGGCAAGCCGCGCGGCAAGCGCGCCTGCTTCGTTTTCGAATGCACCGACTGTTGCGCCCGCCGAACCCGCGAGCGGAAAGGCCAGCAAGGCCATCAGCCGGTATGTCTCGATTTCGAGCAACATCAGCGTCAGCCGTCCAGCCAGCACGCGGTCGATCGATTTCACCATCACCAGAAAGCGCGTGACGCCGCCGTCGTCGGGCTTGAAATCAGTGTAGATCGAGGCGGCTGCAGCGAGGACTACCGATCCGATCATGCTGGTGCCATGCGGGGATGCGGGCGTCGGCCCCTCGGTTTCGTCGCGCCTCAGGTCGGCCGTCGTGCGTACCAGAATTTCGCCGGGAAGATTTTCGATCCATGCCCGCGGCGGACCATCGTTGGCGGCGCGGCTGAAAATCGTCCAGCTCGAAAATTCGGTGTGCCGTTCCCAGCGCAGCGTCCAGCGCCCGGCATCGAATGCCCACCAGCGCGCGCCTTCAGGCGGTTCGGGGAGCAGCGACGAACGGCAAAGATCGGCCAGATGCGCACGATCCGTAGCGCCGCCGTCCTGAACCGAGATCGTCGCGATGCGTGTTGCAAACACGGGGATGTCGAGCGGCGTCGAAGGGCGGGCATGCGCTTCGGCAAGCAACCGGTCGCGATCGGGGTGATAATTCAGCGTCATCGGATCGTGGTTGCCCCTGCCCAGAGACTGTTCGCTAACATGGAATTCGATTTTGACGAAGCCGATTGCGGTTGTTTTTCTTTGGTGTATTTAGGCGCCAGCACCTGTTCCGGTGTCGCAAAAATTAATGGAGAATCGAATGGTATCGATCCGGGCATCCTTGGGATTGACCGCAGCCGTTTTGGCCATGGCAACTATGTCGGCCTGTTCGCAAAAACCCGCCGAAGAGCCAGCAGCAACGGCACCCGCCGAAACCGCCGCAACAGCGCCGGCCGCAGCCCCCGCGGCGGCCGAAAAAGTTGCCGTCGATAACGTCGACACTGTCGATGGCGTGAAATTCGCATCGCTGACCGGCGATGCTGCTGCCGGCGAAAAGGCATTTGCCGTCTGCAAGACCTGCCATGCCGTCGAACCCGGCAAGAACATGGTCGGACCGTCAATGCACGGTTTGCTCGGCCGCACGTCGGGCAGCGTCCCCGGCTACAGCTATTCGACCGCCAACAAGAATAGTGGTATCGTCTGGACCGAAGCCAAGCTGTTCCAGTATCTCGAAACGCCACAGCGCATTATTCCGGGCACCAAGATGACCTACACCGGTCTGAAGGATCCACAGAAGCGCGCCGACGTTATCGCTTATCTGAAGACCAAAGCTTAACCCCTAAATCAGCTTACGGTGTCGCAAGTCCGCCAGATGGAGCGGCAGCGACACCGTCAGCCAGATGGCAACCCATTGCCATCCCGCATCGGTCATCGCCGCGCGCAAAGCCAGCATCATCGCGGCACCCGGCAGGATCGTCAGGATCACCGTCAGCGCATGGCGCTTCATCACAATCAATATGAGTGCTTCGAGGGCCATGAAGCCGAGCACGAGATCGACCGCACGGCCGCTGGTGAAAATCGCTTCCACTAAGCGCGCGACAGCCCGAGCAAATGGCCCATGTCCTTGAAGAAAATCTTCACATGTGCGGCCGGCTGCGCGCGGACCAGCTTCTTGTTCATATAAGCGTCCCACGTCAGTTGCTGGACGTCGGGATCGGCGCACATTTTCACGAACCGTTCGCGTCGCTTGTCCGACGAATACCAGAAATACTGCATCATCCCGAGCACCCAGAACACACGCCCATGATCGCGCATGAAGGCTTTACGCGCCGTCCGCAGTGCTGCCGGTTTCCCACTCGTCAGAAACGTATCGACCGCAACCGCCGCCATCCGCCCGCATTCGAGCGCATAGTAAATCCCTTCGCCCGACGATGGCGCGACCACGCCTGCCGCATCGCCGCACACAAGCAGATCGCGGCCATTGTCCCACCGTTTCAGCGGCTTCATCGGGATCGGTGCCCCTTCGACGCGGATCGTTTCGGCATCCGCCAGCCCGATCGATTCGCGCAAGGCCTTAGTCGCGGGACGCAGTGCAAAGCCCTTTTGCGCGCTGCCCAGGCCGACGCTTGCCGTCTCGCCATGCGGGAAAACCCAGGCATAGAAATCGGGCGAGAATTCTCCCTGATAATAGACGTCGCAACGTTCACGGTCGAAACCGGTCGCGGGCGTCTTGATGACTTCATGATAAGCGAAAACGCACGGCACTTTGCCGCCGCCTTTCAGATTGCCGCGCGCCACGCCTGACCGTGCGCCATCGGCCCCGATCACCGCTTTTGCCCGCACGCGCATAAGATCGCCCGAATTTGGCTCGCGATAGACAATGATGGCTGTTCCATCGGTGTCGCGTTCGAGCGACTCATACGTGCCCGTCCGCCGTTCGGCACCCGCAAGAGCGGCCCGCGCGCGCAGCCATTCGTCGAAATGTTCGCGGTCGACCATCCCGACATAGCCATTGTTGCCGACTGGCATGTCGACGGTCTTGTTTGATGGCGCGATCATGCGTGCACAGCGCGCTTTCGCGACAATCTGACTGTCGGGAATATCGAAATCGCGGATCGCGCGCGGCGGCACGGCCCCACCGCACGGCTTGATGCGTCCAGCGCGATCGAGCAGCAGGACCGATCGCCCTGCGCGCGCCAATGTCGTCGCAGCGGTCGCACCCGAGGGGCCACCACCCACAACCACCGCATCATATTGAACAATTTTCGTCATATCGCACCTGCCACCAGTTTGTTGGACGCCCCATAGCGTCCGGCAACCGCTCGCAACGCAACCAGCGCTGCCAGCAAAAACATTCCTGCTTCGAGTCCAAAAATCATCGCAAAGGCCGGACCATCGGCGCCCATTGCCGCACGCCCCGCGTCGACGCCGACGGCACCGATCAGCCCGCCGAGTCCGAAGGCAATGGCTTGGCTCGCACCCCAGACGCCCATCCGCACGCCTTCTTTCGATCCACCGCCAGCACCCGCCAGCGCCATCATCGCGCCGATGGCCGAGACCGCAAACACGCCGTTGCAAAAGCCAAGCAGCGCGACATTGGCGGCAATCGGCCATTCGGGGGCAGCATGCGCAGCAACCGCAAGCCCCGCCAGCGACAGTGCCGATCCGATGCACCCGGCCACCGTCCAGCTGCGCAATCCGCCCGCGTCCTTGGCAAACGCGCGCCCGCCGACCCCGACGAGGATCATCCCCGCGAGCACACCCATATGCTGCACGCCCGATAGCGACGTGGATTCAGCAGGCGTCATCGCAAACATCAGGCCCGCAAAAGGCTCGAGGATCATATCCTGCATCGAGTAAGCCAGCATAGACACGAACACGAACATCGTGAAAATGCGCGCGTCACGGTCTGCCCACATTTCGGTGACGGCGGCGCGGAAATCGACCGGCATCCGGTTGGGCTCGGCAATCCGCGGTTTCTCGACACCCCACACCGAAATCACAGCAACAATGAACGCACCCATCGCGACAACGCACACGACCCAAACCAGCCGCTCGACCGAAAAGGGCTTGAGCATCTGTCCCGCGATCCCGGCTGTCACCACAATACCGCTGATCATCATGATCCATGTGATCGCCGCCGCAGCGGCGCGCTGATCGGGCCGCGTCTGTGTGGCCAGCACGGCAAGCAATGACGTTCCCGCCGCACCGACGCCTGCCCCGATCATCGTAAAAGCAAGCACCGCAAGTAGCATCGATTGGTTGATGGTAGCATAGACCGCGAGCATCGCGCCCCCGGCCAGCACGGCCATGCCGCCGACGATCCACGGCGTCCGCCGCCGTCCTTTGTCCGAACCATGTCCCCAGACCGGACGCGACAACTGCACCGCATAATGCCACGCGACCAGCCCCGCCGGGACTGCCGCCGCCATTGCATATTCGACGACCATGACGCGGTTGAGCAGCGAAGTGCACAGCATGACGATCGCGCCGATCGCGGCTTGCACCCCGCCGAGGCGAACGATCGCGAACCAATTCATAGGACGCCACCCAAGCCGAGTGCGGCCGCCAGCATCCCGAGCACGTAAAGCGTCGTCCCGCTGGCATTATACCACGGCGCTTTGCCACGCGGATCGCCCAGCAACCGTGTCATCAGCGCGATCTGCCCGATCAGCAGCGCGGCGACGATCCCCGCCGAAAGTTCATGCCCCCACTGCACGAGCAAGCCGACCACGATTATCTGGGGCACTGCCATGACGATGCACGCCAGCCGCGCCGCATTATCGACGCCGAGCCGGATGGGCAGCGAGCGCACGCCGGTCGCGATATCCCCTTCGACAGCCTTGAAATCATTGAGCGTCATGATGCCGTGTGCGCCGACACTATAGAGCCCGAGGATCAGCAGCACTTCGACCGACGGCAGCGTGCCGAGCATCACGGCAGCCCCGGTAAACCAGGTCAGCCCTTCATAGGTCAGCGCGACGAGCCCCGGCCCGAACCACCCGTCAGCTTTCAGCCGCAGCGGCGGCGCGCTGTAAACCCAGGCACAAACCAGCCCGAGCGCAGTCCCAGCCAGCACCCACGGCCCCGTAGCCCACGCAACGAGCAGCGAAAGCGCCGTGCCGATAATCGCAATCCGCAGCCCCCAATTGCCGGGAATGCGGCCCGACGGAATCGGCCGGTTCGGCTCGTTGATTGCATCGACGTGCCGGTCGAACCAGTCGTTCACCGCTTGGCTCGTCCCGCACACTAGCGGCCCGGTGAGCAACACGCCAGCCACCAGAAACGGCCAGCGATCCGCCACCGGAACACCTGATGAAACGACGCCGCACATGAATGCCCACATCGGCGGAAACCAGGTAATCGGCTTTAACAGCGCGACCACGTCACGAGGGGCCGGTGACACCAGTTTCGGCAGCGAAGTGGCGGACCCATCCATGAATCGAAAGCTACGCTTGACACTTTATAGTGTCAACTGATTTGGACAGTT
>JANODH010000160.1:0-2449 GCA_031412595.1 Sphingomonas sp.
ACCGGATAACAATGCCCGAAAAAGGCGGCCAGCCCGGCCATTGGCCCCAGCCCCGGTTGGATCGCTTCGGCAATCACGACCGCTGCGGCTCCCTTGGCCCCGTCAAGCAGCAGCGTCGCTGCCGCAAGCCCCTTGCGCCCCGTCCGCAGAACATTGGTCGCACCGATATTCCCCGAGCCGATCGCCCGCAAATCGCCTGCGCCACCAAAGCGCGTCAGAATTAGCCCGAACGGGATAGACCCTAGGAGATATCCGATGACAAGGATGGACAAAGGAGCAAGCCAGAGCATCGCACAGCGATAGAGGCGCGCGTGGTGAATTGGCAACCGGGTTTGGCGTGGTCACGGCTGCTTGCTCACGCCCGTTAAAATGCTACCCGCGCTGTTATGCTGGCTGACGCGCCGATCCTGTTCTTCGATTCCGGCGTTGGCGGCCTGTCGGTCGTTGCGCCGACCCGTGCGCTCCTGCCGACTGCTGCGTTTGTTTATGCCGCCGACAGTGCAGGCTTTCCCTATGGCACCAAGAGCGAAGGCGAGATTGCTGCGCGGGTGCCAGCGCTGCTTGGGCGACTGGTCGAGCGGTATCGTCCTCGGCTTGTTTGCATTGCCTGCAATACGGCATCGACGATCGCGCTGTCGGTCGTTCGGGCAGCGCTCGATGTGCCGGTGGTCGGCACAGTGCCTGCGATCAAGCCTGCAGCGATGCTTTCCAAAACTCGCGTCATCGGCGTGCTGGGCACCGACGCCACGGTTCGCCAACCTTATGTCGACAGGCTGTCGGCCGAGTTTGCTTCCGACTGCATCGTGATCCGTCACGGCTCGGCTGAACTCGTGGCGCTTGCCGAAGCAAAACTGCGTGGTGAGGTTGTGCGTATCGAAGCCGTGAAAGCCGCGATCGCAGGATTGTTTTCGGTGCCCGGTGGAGACCGAATCGATACCGTGGTCCTTGCCTGCACGCATTTCCCGCTGCTTGAAGCCGAACTTGCCGCTGCCACGCCGCATGTCGTGACTTTTGTCGATGGCAGTGCCGGCATCGCGCGGCGCATTGCGCATCTCACAGATGGGCAGGATTGGCCGCTCTTCGCGCCGCCTGGCATCGCAGTGTTTACGCGCCTCGATGACCGGCGTCTGACGCTTGGGCCCGCCTTGGCAGCACACGGATTTTCTGAAATCGTTGCGCTTTAGCGGTGCGGCGCTTCGTTCCGGTATTGCTGCTTTTCGTGCTCGGTGCACTTTGGCTACTCCCCGAACGGTTCGGCCTTCCTGGCAAACCAGCGCACCCCGTCGATGGCGCGACAGTCATCGTCCGCGATGGCGACACGCTTTTCGCTGCGGGACAGGACTACCGCCTTCACGGCATCGATGCGCCGGAATATGAGCAGCCCTGCAAGACGGCCACGGGCACTGACTGGCAGTGCGGCAAAGAAGCGCGGACCGAGCTTGCGGCACTGGTCCGCGGTCGCAAGTTGACCTGCGAAGAACGCGCTCGTGACAAATATGGCCGCATCGTTGCAACCTGCGTGGACGACAAGGGCAATGACATCGCTCGTATAATGGCCGAACGCGGCTTTGCGGTCAGTTTTGGCGGTTTCGGTGATGGTCCCTATGCTGGCGAGGAAGCCATTGCGAAGGCAGCGCGACGCGGTCTTTGGCAGGGCTCATTCGAAGCGCCTGCGTCGTGGCGCGCAACGCATCCTCGCGCTGTCGTTGCGAGACGTTAGCAGTGGATTCCTCTGCAATGTCATATTATGGGCTTCGCATAATTTTCGTTTCTGTTGACCGCATAAGGATTCGTCTTGGACTACGATCGCGTTTTTTCCGCTGCCATCGACCGGCTCCACGCTGAAGGACGCTACCGCGTGTTCATTGACATCTTGCGCAATAAAGGCAGCTATCCGAACGCGCGCTGTTTTGCGGGGCATAATGGCCCGAAGCCGATCACTGTCTGGTGCTCGAACGACTATCTGGCGATGGGCCAGCATCCCAAGGTCGTCGCCGCAATGGAAGAAGCGCTGCACGACGTCGGTGCCGGTTCGGGCGGCACGCGCAATATCGGTGGCAATACGCATTATCACGTCGATCTCGAAGCCGAACTGGCCGATCTTCACGGCAAGGACGGGGCGCTGCTGTTTACGAGTGGCTATGTGTCGAACGAAGCGACGCTCGCGACATTGGGCAAGGTCTTGCCCGGCTGCGTCATTTTTTCGGATGAACTGAACCACGCCAGCATGATTGCCGGCATCCGCAATTCGGGCTGTGAAAAGCGCGTCTGGCGGCACAACGATCTTGCGCATCTCGAGGAACTTCTGGCCGCCGCCGACGCCGAGGCACCAAAGCTTATTGCTTTCGAAAGCGTCTATTCGATGGATGGCGACGTTGCCGATATCGCCGCGATCTGTGACCTTGCCGACAAATATAATGCGCTGACCTATTGCGACGAAGTTCACGCG
>JANODH010000161.1:0-2515 GCA_031412595.1 Sphingomonas sp.
ACGTTTCGACGGCGAGATAAGCATCATCGAAACTCGCGCGGTCCAGCGGCGCGCCGATGCTTGCCCATTTGTCGAGCACATCGGGCGCGTCGGGGTGGATCATGCCGGGCTGATCGACGCGCAGTGCAATGCCATTGTTGATGACTGTCCCGCCGCCCACGCAATGCGCCTGAAAGACAACGAAATCATTGTCACGGCTCGTCTGGATGCCGCCATCCTTGTAGAGCTTCGAATTCATCCGCCGTTCCTCGTGCGTGATCCGCGGCGAGGGCCAGTGCGATCCGGCTTCGATGATGAGTACATCATGCCCCTGCGCCGCCAGATTATAGGCCGCGACCGCACCGCCTGCGCCCGATCCGATCACGATGATACCCGCGCTGGAAGGCAAGTCATCATGGCCGATGAAGTCGTCGCGAGTCAGCTCACGCCGTTCGACAAGCGTGATCGGGACTTCGCCGGGGGCGCTACGGGCGCGAAATTTGGGCAGGGTGAAGCCGATCTGGCGGTGGACCGGATTTTTGACATTATCATCCTGCGTCACGCCATCCCAGTGGCCGTAATAGCCGGCATAAATGATGGTGCGGATACGCGCGAGATCTTGCAGAAAATCGATCTGTGTTTCCTGCAAGCGGCGGCGGATCGTTTCGGCGCGTCCTTCGATGGTGTCGATCAGGAAAAGGGGGCCGCCAAGCACGATAAAAACGGCCGTGATCAGCAAGCGGATTTGCCGGGGCTTGTCGCCTTCGATCAGGCCAAACTGCGTCTGCAGATTTTCGACGACTTGTGCTGGCGTGATTACCATTTCGACGTCGTGGAAAAGCGCTTCGGCAATTTTCTCGAGAATTTCGGACTGGATTGCATCGAAAGGCCGCAGCATGACTTCCCCCACTCTTGTACATCGCACTATTTCTGCGCAGTCTGGACATAATGGCGAAAAAAGTCTTCGACGAAATCTGGGGAAACAGCCGTGAGCGCAAAGCCCGCGATTGCTTTGCCGATCTCGGGCGCTGGATGGAAAATACGCCGCCTGCCGAACTCGCACGGCGTCAGGCCTCGGCCGAAGCGACGTTCCGGCAATTGGGCATTACCTTTGCCGTCTACGGCGATGACGATGCAGCCGAACGGATCATCCCGTTCGATATCGTGCCGCGCATCTTTACCGCGTCCGAATGGTCGCGGCTTTCAGCGGGCCTCGTGCAGCGCGTGGAAGCGATCAATGCATTTCTGACCGATATTTACGGCGCGCGAAAAATCCTCGACGATGGTGTCCTGCCGCCTGAAATCATTCTCACCAATCCGCAGTTCCGCCCTGAAATCGTGGGCTCGGCACCGCCGCACAATATCTGGTCGCATATCTGCGGCATTGATCTGGTGCGCACCGGGCCCGATGATTTTTATGTGCTCGAGGATAATGCGCGGACGCCGTCGGGCGTGTCGTACATGCTCGAAAACCGCGAAGCGATGATTCGCTTATGTCCCGAGCTGTTTCGCCAATATCATGTCCTGCCGGTCGACAGCTATGGCGACATGCTGCACGAAACGCTGCGCAGCGTGGCGCCAGTGGGTGCGGGTGCCGATCCGGTCTGCGTGATCCTGACGCCCGGGCGGTTTAATTCGGCTTATTACGAACATAGTTTTCTGGCCGACAGTCTGGGCATCGAACTTGTCGAAGCGGTCGATCTCGAAGTCGATGATGATTTCGTCTGGATGCGCACGATCACGGGGCGCGTCCGTGTCGATGTGATCTACCGGCGCGTCGATGACGATTATATTGATCCGCTGGTTTTCCGGCCCGATTCGATGCTTGGCATTCCGGGACTGATCGCGGCCTATCGCGCGGGGCATGTTGCCATCGTCAATGCACCGGGCACAGGGATTGCCGACGACAAAGCGATCTACAGTTATATGCCCGATATCGTGCGCTATTACTCGGGGGCAGAGCCGCTGCTGCCGATTGTCGAGACGTGGCGCTGCCGCGAAAGCGATGCGCTGAAATATGTGCTCGAGCATCTGCCCGAACTGGTCGTAAAACTGGTCGACGGATCGGGCGGCTATGGCATGCTGGTCGGGCCAACCGCGACACGCCAGGAAATCGAGGATTTTCGCGCCGCGCTGATTGCCGAGCCCGAACGCTATATCGCGCAGCCGACGCTCGCGCTTTCGACGGTTCCGACATTATGCGAAAGCGGGATCGCGCCGCGCCATGTCGATTTCAGGCCTTTCGTGCTGACGGGTACGAACGGCGTGAAGATCGTGCCCGGCGGGCTGACGCGTGTCGCGCTGAAGGAGGGGTCGCTCGTTGTCAATTCGAGCCAGGGCGGCGGCACGAAGGACAGTTTCGTTCTGGCCAACGAGGGCGAGGGGTGATGACGGCCCAGCCTCGTCATACCAGCGAAAGCTGGGATCCCAGGCGGGAAGACTGCATCCAGCCGTCCACGGATCCCAGCTTTCGCTGGGTTGACGATATGCGCCGATGCGAATCCGCCCGGCATCCGCGCTTTACTGGCTCGGGCGC
>JANODH010000162.1:0-3254 GCA_031412595.1 Sphingomonas sp.
TTACAAACGTAGACTCCTCGATTGTCGATCCGAAGAATTTCGATCCCAACAGCTTCGTCGATCGCAAGACCGATATTTGCGTGATCCCGCCGAACAGCTTTGCACTCGCGCGGACCGTCGAATATTTCCGAGTGCCGCGCGACATCCTCGTCATTTGCCTCGGAAAATCCACTTATGCCCGGTGCGGCATCATCGTAAATGTCACGCCACTCGAGCCCGGCTGGGAAGGGCATGTCACGCTCGAATTTTCAAACACCACGCCCCTGCCCGCAAAAATCTACGCGAACGAAGGCGCATGCCAGTTCCTTTTCCTTAAAGGGAACGAGCCCTGCGAAGTCAGCTATGCCGACAGAGCCGGAAAATATATGGGGCAGCGCGGCGTAACGCTGCCGAAATTATAAATTCTGCCGCTGGTTTTAGCGGGCCGAAAATTGCAACCGCTGTCCTAACCCGCGGCGGGCGACAACATGCGACAAAACTGTCGTGCCATCCACAGCCTCAAGTTCAACGTTGTCCATGTCCAGCACACGCCGATAAAGTGTCGCAGCTTCCGCGCTCCGCCCGGTGTGGCGGTACGCCATCGCCAGGTTCAGCAGGACCGATTCATTGCTGCGATCACGAAGCGCGATTGGCTCAAGTGTGGCGACAACCGCTGCATATTTGGACGAAACAAGGTCCGCCGTGCCATAGTTATCCACAGGCTGTCCCGCTAGCGCAATCACCGGAGTGAGCGCCAGCGGGACCCCGGCAATCAAACGAAAAATGGCCTTATTCATGACAATACCTTCCCATAACTTTTTATCTATGGGGAGAAGCTATGCCTCTATTTCACAAAAGTGAAGTGCAAATGTAACAACACTGTCATTTTCGGGACTGGTGCCGGATATTCGAAGGTCGACCCCGTCGTCCAAATGGCTTCATTCCCTGGCGACGGGGGCTCTGTGACGGCGCGTCAGGAAGTTCGAAGCGCAGCGAACCGCTGATCGGATTGGCTTCGGCAAGGCGGAGCGGCAGTATTTGCCCGATGGTATAACGAACACCGTTGGCGTCGCCTTCGATGCTTTTGGTGATTTCATCAAAACGGAAATAATCGTTGCCCAGCGTCGAGATCGGCACAAGCCCGTCACCCCCAATGCCATCGACCGTTGCAAAAAAGCCGAAACTTGCGACGCCCGTGATCCGCGTCTCAAGAATCTCGCCGACTTTCGTCGATAGATGCGCGGCAACATATCGGTCGATCGTTTCGCGCTCGGCCTCCATGGCGCGCCGTTCGGCCTTGCTTATCGCGTCGCCGATCACGGCCATCCGCGCGGCTTCATCGTCGGTAAGCCCCCCCTCGCCCAGGCCGAATGCCCGAACGAGGCCACGATGCACCAGCAAGTCGGCATAGCGCCGAATCGGCGACGTAAAATGTGCATAACTTCCGAGAGCCAATCCGAAATGCCCTGCATTGAGCGGCGCATAATAAGCCTGCGTTTGCGTCCGCAGAACCTGTTCCATGACTTGCGTGCGATGTTCGGCGTCTTTCACCATCGCAAGCAGCCGATTGAAGGTCGCTGGCATCACGACTTGCCCGAGCGCAAATTTTACGCCGAATGTTTCCAGATAATCTTTTAGCGCCAGCAACTTTTCGCGCGAGGGCACCTCGTGGACGCGGTACATGACTGGCGACTTTTTCGCTTCGAGCGCCTTGGCGGCAGCGACATTGGCGGCAATCATGAAATCTTCGATCAGCCGATGCGCATCGAGCCGATCGCGCACGGCAATGCTCGTAATCCGCCCTTGCTCGTCAAGCTGAACGCGCCGCTCGGGCAAATCCAGATCCAGCGGCTCGCGCTTGTCGCGCGCTTTGGCCAGCAACGCCCACGCAGCCCAGAGTTGCGACAAATGTTCGGGCGCCGACTCTGTATCAATCATCGCCTGCGCGTCTTCATAAGCGAGATTGGCAGCAACGCGGATCACCGCGCGAGTAAACCGCCATTTCGAGACCTTGCCATCGCTGTCGATCGTCAGGTGACAAGCCAGCGCTGCGCGATCCTCCTCTTCTTTCAGCGAGCAAATATCGGCACTCAATTCCTCAGGCAGCATCGGCACGACACGGTCGGGGAAATAGACACTGTTGCCCCGCTTGCGTGCCTCACGATCGAGTTCGGACCCGGGGCGCACATAATAGGATACATCGGCAATCGCGACGATCGCGTCAAAGCCGCCCGCATCATTCGGCGAGGCCCAGACAGCATCGTCATGGTCGCGCGCATCGGCGGGATCGATCGCAACGATCGGCAAGTGCCGGAGGTCTTCGCGTTCACCCAGTTTAATTTTCGCAACCTTATGCGCTTCGGCAATCGTTTCGCTCGTGAAAACATCGGGAATGCCGTGCTTGTGGATTGCAATCAGGCTTAAAGCACGTGGCGCAAACGGATCGCCGAGAATCTGAACGACACGCGCCATGATGCGCGGCGGACGACCCGATTTCTCGGCCAGCACCAGATCGCCGTCCTGCGCGCCGTTCAGATCGGAAATGGCTGTGTCGCGCCGTTCGCGCTTATCGACCGGTTTGAGCCAATACTGCCCCGATTCCTCGCGCCGAACCACGCCAAGCAGCGTTTCTGAGGTCGCCGCCAGCTTCTTCATGGGAAGCGCGACATGGCCACCCCCGCGTTCTTCGGTCCGCGCCAGTATGCGATCCCCCACGCCGAGCGCTGACCGTTTGCCGCGTTCGATTACGCGCAATCGCGGTACGGGACTGTCCGACTGCCAGTTATCGGGAACGGCAAAGACGCTGTCACCATCATGGTCGACGATCCGCAGCACCGTCACTTTGGGCAGTCCGCCCATTTTATGAAAGGCGCGGCCCGGGGCGCTGTCGATCAGCCCCTCATCTGCCATGTCTTTCAGCAAAGACTTCAGCGCGATCTTGTCTGCGCCGTTGAGCCCGAATGCTTTGGCGATCTCACGCTTGCCCGCCGCTGTCGGTGAGACCGAGATAAATTCGAGGATTTGTTCGCGTGTCGGAAGTCCCGATGATTTGGATTTTGGCATATCCCTGCCCTACGGATATGGGAGCCAATGATCTACGATCTTCTCATCATCGGCGGCGGCATAAACGGGACCGCAATTGCGCGCGATGCTGCGTTGGGCGGGGCATCCGTTCTGCTCGTCGAGAAGGACGATTTGGCCGCGCACACGTCGTCAGCATCGACAAAACTGATCCATGGCGGCTTGCGTTATCTCGAATATTATGAATTCAAGCT
>JANODH010000163.1:0-1514 GCA_031412595.1 Sphingomonas sp.
GCGATGACGGGGGGCGTGACCGAAAGCGATGTGCGCGCGCTGCGCCACCGGCTCGGTGTGCGTCCGGTGTTCAAGCGGATCGACACCTGTGCGGCGGAGTTTGCGGCGAAAACGCCCTATATGTATTCGACTTATGAAGCGCCCAGCTTCGGGGAGCCGGAGTGCGAGGCCTCGCCATCGGATCGCGAGAAGATTGTCATTCTCGGCGGCGGGCCGAACCGGATCGGGCAGGGGATCGAGTTCGACTATTGCTGTTGCCACGCCTGCTATGCGCTGAGCGACGCGGGCTATGAAACGATCATGGTCAATTGCAATCCGGAGACAGTGAGCACCGATTACGATACCTCGGACCGGCTCTATTTCGAACCGCTGACGGCGGAGGATGTGCTCGAGATTTTGCACGTCGAGCAGCAGGCGGGGACGCTCAAAGGCGTTATCGTCCAGTTCGGGGGGCAGACGCCGCTCAATCTGGCGCGGGCTTTGGAAGAGGCGGGGATACCCATCCTTGGCACCAGTCCGGCAGCAATCGATCTGGCCGAAGATCGCGAGCAGTTTGCCGCGCTGGTCAACAAGCTTGGGCTGAGGCAGCCCGAAAACGGCATTGCGCGCAGTCGTGACGAAGCCGTCGCTGTGGCCGAACGGATTGGTTATCCGGTGCTGATGCGGCCATCGTTCGTGCTGGGCGGGCGCGCGATGGAAATCGTCGATACGCCGGCGCAACTCGACAATTATATTGCCACGGCAGTGCGTGTTTCGGGCGATGCCCCCGTGCTGATCGACCGGTATTTGCGCGATGCCATCGAAGTCGATGTCGATGCGGTTGCAGACGGCGTCGATGTGACCGTCGCCGGGATCATGCAGCACATCGAGGAAGCGGGCGTGCATTCGGGCGACAGCGCCTGTTCGCTGCCACCCTATAGCTTGCCGCCCGCGATTGTGGCCGAGATTGCGCGGCAAACCGATGTGCTGGCGCGCGCGCTATCTGTGCGCGGGCTGATGAACATCCAGTTCGCGGTCAAGGACGGCGAAGTTTACATCATCGAAGTCAACCCGCGCGCGTCGCGGACCGTGCCGTTCGTGGCCAAGGCAACGGGGGCAGCGGTTGCGAAGATCGCTGCCCGCGTGATGGCAGGCGAAATGCTGAGCGGTTTGCCGAAACTCGGCGCATCGGGAGATTTCGTATCGGTAAAAGAAGCAGTGTTCCCCTTTGCGCGCTTCCCGGGCGTCGATCCGGTGTTGTCGCCCGAAATGAAATCGACCGGCGAAGTGATGGGCATCGACCAGGATTTTCCGACGGCTTTTGCCAAGGCGCAGCTTGGTGCAGGGATGGTGCTGCCGTCCAGCGGGGCGCTGTTCGTTTCGGTAAAGAACAGCGACAAGCCAGTGGTGTTGCCGGCCGTTAAAACACTGGCGGAACTCGGGTTCGAAATCGTCGCGACAAGCGGTACGGCGGACTATCTCGAGCAGCAGGGAATACCGGTGACCCGCGTCAACAAAGTCGCACAAGGGCGGCC
>JANODH010000164.1:0-5370 GCA_031412595.1 Sphingomonas sp.
TTATGGCGGCTACGGCCATGGCTTCGGCCGCCCCTATTATGGCTTTGGCCGCCGCGCCTACATGTACGGCTTTTACGACCCGTTCCTCTTCGACAATTTCAACGAGGTCGAGAGCTACACCGTCTATTCGTCGCAACTCGACATGCGCATCGCCAAGCGCGGGACCAATGAGCGCGTCTTCGAAGGATCGGCCACAGCGATGTCGAGCGACAATGACTTGACGACGTTAGTGCCCAACCTGATCGAAGCGATGTTCACAGGCTTTCCTGGAAATTCGGGCGAGACAGTTAAAATCACTGTGGCACCGCCGGGTAAACGTCGCGGTTAACCCTCCAGCGCACGCATCAGCGTGCGGACATCGGCATCGATTTCACTGTCGGCGGCGCGCAGTCGCTCGATCTGTTTAACGGCGTGAATGACAGTGGTGTGGTCTCGCCCGCCGAAGCGCCGTCCGATTTCGGGAAGCGAACGCGGTGTCAATTGCTTTGCCAAATACATCGCGATCTGGCGCGGACGGGCCACCGCGCGAGCGCGGCGCGCGCTGACCATTTCGGCCTGACGGATCTTGAAATGATCCGACACGCGCTTCTGAATTTCGTCGATCGTCACACGCCTGCGACTGGCGCGGAACATGTCGGCAAGGACTTCTTCGGCAAACGCTTCGTCAATCGGGCGGGCATTGAGCGACGCATAAGCGACAAGCCGGTTCAGGCCGCCTTCCAGTTCGCGCACATTCGATGAAATCCGGCTGGCCAGCATGTCGAGCACCACAGGCGCAACGACCACGCCGGGCATCATTGCCACTTTGCTTTCGACAATGGCACGGCGGAGTGTGAAATCAGCAGGCTGAACATCGACGACAAGTCCTTGAGTTAGCCGCGACAGGATGCGCCCCTCGACGCCGTCGAGTTCCTGCGGGCTCCGGTCGGCACTGATGATCAGACGACGCCCGCCACGCATCAGTTCATCAATCGTGTAGAGAAATTCCTCCTGCGTCGTTTCCTTGCCCGCAATGAACTGAAAATCGTCGATCAGCAGAATATCGACCGAGCGCAGACGCTCCTTGAACGCCATCGTGTCCTTCGCGCGCATTGCGTTGACGAAGTCGATCATGAAGCGTTCGGCCGACATCGCGAGCGCACGCGCTTGCGGCTTGCGGGCGGTATATCCGTGCCCGATTGCATGCAGCAGATGCGTCTTGCCCTGGCCGGTCGGGCCATAAATGAACAGCGGATTGAACCGCATTGGTCCGCCCTCGGCAATTGCGCGCGCAGCGTTGCAGGCAATGCGATTTGCCTGACCGACGACGAAGGTATCGAAGGTGAATTTCGGATCGAAGCGAAAGCGCGGGGTCGCAGGCTGCTCGACCGCGATTTCGACCGGTTGCGCAACGGATTCGATCCATTCGCTTATCGTCGTATCAGCCGCGATCTTCACGATCCTAACGTCAGGAAGCGCCGTCCGCCAAGCCAGCGTCAGCCTTTCAGCATAATTGCTCGAAACCCAATTGGCCATAAACGCAGACGGCAGAACCAGCGTGACCGATCGATCCGCGCTGCAGTAGTCCCCGAGCGAAATCCGGCCCAACCAGCGGTCAAAGCTACGCGCACCGACGTCTTTGCGAAGTCCGTCCCGGACGATTGTCCAGGCAGTGGCAACGCGTGCGTCTTGCTCGCTGCCGATGGCCGCTTCTTGCCTCACGCAACCTCCCCCGTCGCTACAACACCCATAACCGAACCCTCGTGAACGCGCCTGAAATACCTGTCGCAGTCAAACGCAGGCGCGCTTAACAGATATGCAACACAGTCATCGGGCGTACCCGCCGGAGCGATTCGCTTGCGTGCCTGGCATTGTTTTTGGGCTGATCATCTGGGCCGCGCAAGGACGGCTCATGCAAAATAAATGAAATAATCCCGTTGACATCGGCAAGCGGCGCAAAACTGCGGACGGGCTGCTTTTATGTCAGATTTCCGGTAAATATTCGACGTTTAGTCAAACCAGTAGCGAGCGAATCGCGAGAAAAGCTGGACTTTTTTCTGTCACACTTCCGTAACGAAAAAGGGCCCGCTAACCCGTTGGTCAGCAGGCCCATTTTTTACTCACGCCGCTTTTCAACCGAGAGCGGAAACCCGCTTTGTAAGACGTGCAAACTTGCGCGACGCTGTATTCTTGTGAAGTACACCTTTCGCAACACCACGCGCCATTTCCGGCTGCGCGGCGGTCAGCGCTTCAGCAGCTGCCGTCTTGTCGCCCGACGCCAGTGCCAGTTCTACTTTCTTCACGAACGTGCGAATGCGGCTCACTCGATTGCCGTTGACTTCGGCACGCCGATCGTTCCGGCGGATACGCTTTTTTGCTTGCGGCGTGTTCGCCATGAAAAACCTCAATCAGCTTGAAAATAAAAACGGCGCGATTCGCACGCACCGTGTGAGATGGCGCGCATAGCGAGCGAGCCAGGAAAGGTCAACGCTGGCAACCGCGACACCAGAATGTCGATCGGCCTCCATCGACCCGGCGTTCGACTGTACCGCCGCAACCACAGTCCTTACTTTCGCGCCCGTATACGCGCCAATCCTTGGCGAAATAGCCTAGTTGACCATCGGGACGAACATAATCGCGAAGCGATGAGCCCCCGGCAAGGATTGCCGCTGTCAAGACGTCGCGGACGGCCACGACCAGCCGTTCCAAGCGCGGTTTGGAAATACGCCGTGACGCCACGCCCGGCGCGATCCCGGCCATATGGAGCGCTTCGCAGACATAGATGTTGCCTAAGCCTGCAACGAGGCGCTGGTCGAGAAGCATCGCTTTGATCGGTGCTGCCCGGCTCGCCAGCGCCTGCTTCAGGTAACTGGCACTGAAATCAGCGCCTAGCGGTTCCGGCCCAAGTGCCGCCATTGGGGGCCAAGCGTGGAGTTGTGCTGTATCGATCAGGTCGAGCGACCCGAACCGTCGCGGATCGCACAGTGCCAGCACCCGACCAGCATCGGTTTCGAGCAGAAGATGATCGTGCTTCCCGATCTCGCCAGCATCGACGCGCCAGCGGCCCGACATCCCCAGGTGAAAAATCAGGCTGTCGCCCCGGTCGGTCGCGATGATCCCGTATTTTGCGCGGCGCGACAGGCCGGTCACCCGTGCGCCTGTCATCCGCTGGCGCAAGTCGACGGGGATCGGACGCCGCAAATCGGGGCGACGGACATCCACACGAGTAAGCACTGCACCAAGCAGCGCTGGTTCAAGCCCGCGGACTGTTGTTTCGACTTCCGGAAGTTCGGGCACAAAACTGGCTAGGATGCGTTTGCGGGCAGGGCAACCCCCCGCTAGAGCACTTCAATGAACGAAACCGTATCTTTTGGCTACCAACAGGTCGCCCCCCAGGAAAAAACCGCAAAAGTCGGCGAAGTCTTCACGAGCGTCGCCCGCAATTACGACCGGATGAACGACGCGATGTCAGCGGGCATGCACCGGCTGTGGAAAGACCGCTTCGTCAATCGAATCAAGCCGCGCGCGGGCGAATATATTCTCGATATGGCAGGCGGAACCGGTGATATCGCGTTTCGGATGGCCCCATCCGGCGCGTCGATCACGGTGGCGGACATAAACGCCGACATGCTCGACGTTGGCATCGCGCGCGCCGCGCAGCGCGGAATCGACGGGCTGGTCTGGACCCAAGCCAATGCCGAAACACTCGTGTTTCCCGCCAAGAGCTTCGATGCCTACACAATCGCATTCGGCATCCGGAACGTGACGGATATTCCCAAAGCGCTCCGCGAGGCGCACCGCGTGCTGAAACGTGGCGGACGGTTTTTCTGCCTCGAATTCTCGACAACCGTGTGGCCGGGCTTCGGTGACATCTACGACGCCTATTCGCACAAAGTTGTGCCCAAAATCGGCCAGATGATTGCGGGCGATGAAGACAGTTATCGCTACCTGATCGAATCGATCCGCCGGTTTCCCGACATGCCGAGATTCGAAGCGATGATCGCCGAGGCCGGTTTCGTGCAGACGAAAGTCGAGCCGATGCTCGGCGGACTCGTCGCGATTCACAGCGGCTGGAAAATTTGACAAAGGCCACGACGCATATCTGGCGCCTGATGAAATGGGCGCGGACGTTGGCGCGGCATGGCGCGCTGACCGGGATCGAGCGCGACCCGCTCACGCCACTACCTATCAAGCGCCTGATCCGCATTGCGCGGTTCGGCGCACGCGTGCCCAAACAACCCGCCTATGCCGACGCGTTTCAGGCGATCGGCCCCGCTGCCATCAAGCTGGGGCAAGCGCTCGCCACGCGTCCGGACCTGGTCGGCGACTACGCCGCCAACGATCTGCTGCGGCTTCAGGATCGCTTGCCCGCGCTGCCGTTTCCGCTGATCAAGGCGGCCATCGAGCGCGGCCTCGCGGGGCCCGTCGAAGCGTTTTTCACAAGTGTCGATGAAGATCCTGTTGGTGCGGCGTCGATTGCGCAAGTTCACCGCGCCGTAACCACCGACGGCACGACTGTTGCGATCAAAGTCATCCGTCCCGGCGTCGAGCGCGACTTTGCCGAAGCATTGGAAACCTATGAATGGGCCGCCGCGCATGTCGAAGCGATGGGCGGCGAATTCGCGCGCCTGCGCCCGCGGCTGACGATTGCCACATTCCGCCAATGGACGATGCGCGAACTCGATCTGCGCCGTGAGGCAGCTTCGGCGTCCGAGCTTGCCGCCGCCATGACCGCAGAACCCGGTTTTCGTATCCCGGGCATCGACTGGCGGCGCACCTCGCGCACCGTGCTGACGCTCGAATGGATCGACGCCATCAAATTGTCGAACATCGAAGCACTCGATGCCGCCGGGATCGACCGCAAGCGCCTTGCCGAAGTGCTCGTGCGCGGTTTCCTGCGTCAGGCGATTTCAGAAGGTTTCTTTCACGCCGACATGCATCAAGGCAATCTGATGGCGCGGGTTAATGACGCCGGCCACGACGAACTCATTGCCATCGATTTCGGGATCATGGGGCGGATCGACCGGCAGGCGCGGCGCTGGCTGGCGGAAATCCTGTTCGGCCTGATCACCGGCAATTACGCGCGCGTTGCCGAAATCCATTTCGAAGCACAATATGTGCCTGCGCATCATAATGTCGCCGAATTTGCAACCGCGCTGCGCAGCGTCGGCGAGCCTATGCGCGGGCTGCCAGTCAAGGACATGTCAATCGGCAACATGCTCGATTCGCTGTTTGCGATCACGCGCGATTTCGACATGGTGACCCAGCCGCATCTGCTCCTCCTGCAAAAGACGATGGTCATGGTCGAAGGCGTGGCGTCCGCGCTCGATCCCGAAATCAACATGTGGGAAACGGCTGCACCCTATGTCCGCGACTGGCTGCGCGGCGAGC
>JANODH010000165.1:0-5098 GCA_031412595.1 Sphingomonas sp.
TATGTCGGAGCGGAACCCGTAAGTTTACTTTCGGAAAGCTTTGGGACGACGCGCGGACTTTTTCGCCTGGCGCTGGCCCGTGGCGAAGTTGCGCTTGGTGCGGCCGAAATTGACCTACCTGTCTGAACCTGAGCTGCCGAAAGCTCGTTATCAATCGTAATCAGAGCTTTCGTTATGGCGAAGTTCGAAGCGGACAGTCGTTGCGAAATCTTGCTTTCGATTCGACTGGGCCCGCACGCGAACCGTTGTGTCGCATGGCTAAAAAAACGGCGGATACTTTGAGCCCTTCATCATTTGGAAGGGAATCGGCGTCAAAGGTTAACGACGTCGAGGGTCACCTCACCAACAAACGGCAGGAGCGACGCGAAAATCGCGGGCTTTTAGCCGGGGAGCAACGCGATGGATTCGGAAACTCTGCACGCATGCGAAGCCGAGGGCGTCTCACCGCCCGAATTCGAAAATATTTCATCAACCCTCCCTTCACTTCCTGTCGTAATTGTACCCGCGCTTGCTTTGGCAGCTTGCGGCGGCGGTGGCGGCAGCGGTTCTTCAGCCGATACGGCGACACCCTCTGCAGCTGCACCACCGCCCCCGCCCCCGCCGCCCCCACCGACAGCAACTCAGGCGGGTCGCTTCCTTGCGCAGGCAACAATGGGCTCAACTGCCGCTGATATCGCAGCCGTGACGTCGCAAGGGTATGACGGATGGCTGGGCACGCAGTTTGCAAAGCCCCGCGCTTCGTCATTTTTTCAATGGCTGAGAGCGAATGGGCATTTCGACGTCACGCTCAAGTACCGCGACAATGGCTTCGACCCAATGATATGGAGCAGCTTGATCACAGGCGAAGATCAGCTGCGACAGCGCGCGGGGGTTTCGCTATTTTCGATGCTCGTTGTCGGCATCGATTCAGTCCCGGCCGATTTCCCTGCTTTCTCCATGGCGAGCTACATGGATATTTTGTGGGACAACGCTTTCGGCAATTACCGGACGATTCTAGAAAAAATCGCGTCCAGCTCGGTCATGGCGCACTATCTGACGTTTCTGGGCAATCGCAAAGCAAATGGCACCGGCGCGCAGCCGGACGAGAACTTTGCGCGCGAACTAATGCAGCTCTTCTCCATTGGGCTATATCAGCTCAATTTGGACGGCACGCCGAAACTTTCGGGCGGCAAACCCATCGAAACCTACACGCTGGACGACGTTAGTGGCCTTGCACGCGTCTTCACCGGGTGGGTCGTCGATCGTTATGATCCTAATAATCCGGATTATTATTTGCGCCCTATGATTCAGGATGCGTCGAAGCATGAAACAGGCGTTAAGACCTTCCTTGGCACGACGATCCCTGCAGGAACCGACGGTGCAGCGAGCTTGAAAATCGCGCTGGATACCATTTTTGCGCATCCCAACGTCGCGCCTTTCGTCTCGAAGCAGTTGATTCAGCGTCTCGTGACTTCAAACCCGTCACCAGCTTATGTTCAACGGGTCGCAACGGTGTTCGAAAATAACGGCTCAGGGGTCCGGGGCGACCTTCGCGCCGTATTTCGCGCAATTTTGCTGGATACCGAAGCACGCAACGAGGCAGCGGCAGCGTCGAGCACGTCCTTTGGCAAGCTTCGCGAACCGGTTCTTCGCTTTACAGGTTGGGCCCGCGCTTTTGGCGCAACATCACCGTCGGGCACATGGCCGATTGGCAACACATCGTCGCCAACAAATCGGCTGGGTCAGAGCATTGGACGCAGCCCGAGCGTTTTCAACTTCTTCCGTCCAGGTTACGTACCGCCCAGCAGCCCGATCGCCACGCAAAACCTTGTTGCACCTGAGTTTCAGATCACGAACGAGATCTCGGTCATCAGCTATCTCAATTATATGCAGGTGACGATGCGTGACGGATGGGGTGATTTCAAGGGCACTTACACCGAATACGTCGCCAAAGCAGCCGATTCTCAAGCGCTCCTGGATATGATCAACCTGCGGGTTGCCGCAAACCAGGTAAGCGCGCCGACGATTGCGCAAATCAAGACCGCCGTCGACAGCCTGCCTTCTGCGACGCCCACTGATCTTCAGAACCGTGTCAACGTCGCCACTGTCTTGATCATGGCGTCCCCCGAATATCTGATTTTGAAATAGGATCGCATCGATGAGCTCAGATCAATCGCGCCGCGCCTTTCTCAAGCGGTCCGCAGCCCTAAGCCTTGCTGGTACAGCTGCACCCTTCGTTACAAATCTCGCCGCAATCGGTGAGGCGGCAGCATCCGTCTCGACGGATTACAAAGCGATCGTCTGCATCTTTCTGTATGGCGGCAATGATTTTGCAAACACGCTGATACCTTATGATTCCGCAACGTACGGACTTTACCAGTCGCTGCGCTCATCAATTGCGCTGCCGCGCGAAACTTTAGCCGCCACCGTGCTGACGCCGACAACGGCGCTGCCAGGGGCCGTTCAATATGCGTTAGCGCCGACAATGGCGCCGCTGTTGCCGTTGTTCAACGCGGGAAAGATGGCGCCGGTGCTTAATATCGGCACGCTCATCCAGCCAACGACGAAGGCCCAGTACCAAGCCAAGAACGTACCATTGCCGCCTAAGCTGTTTTCGCACAACGACCAGCAGTCCTATTTTCAAGCTTCCTCGCCTGAAGGGGCAGCCTCGGGCTGGGGCGGGCGCATGGGCGATTTGTTTCAGTCGGCCAACGGCAATGCCACCCTGACCTGCATTAACGCATCCGGCAACGCCATTTTCATGTCCGGTCAGAGCGTGAGCCAATATTGTGTCGGGGCTGGTGGTCCGACGGCTTTGTTCGGCAATCAGCCGACATTGTTTACGTCCGTCACGGCAAATCAGGTCCTTCGCACGATGGTGACTGCGCCCCGAACTCATTTGTTTGAAGGCGAGCACACGCGCGTGACGAAGCGCTCGCTTGATGCATTCGGCGAAGTCACGACGGCTCTGGCTGGAGCACCGCGACTGGCAACGGCATTCCCGACAGATACTTTGGGTACACAGCTCAATCTCGTTGCGCGGATGATTTCTGTCAGCCAGCAACTCGGCGCGAAACGTCAGGTTTTCTTTGTCGCACAAGGCGGCTTCGACCTGCATAGCGACCTCGGCGCGAGGCAACCGCGGCTATTGGCTGGTTTGGCCAACGCAATGCGTGCATTTTATGATGCCACAGTGGAACTCGGGATTGCCGATAAAGTCACGACGTTTACGGCGTCGGATTTCGGGCGCGCAATCCTCAACAACAATGACGGCTCGGACCATGGCTGGGGTGCCACCCATTTTGTCATGGGCGGCGCTGTGAAAGGACGTCAGATTTACGGAAAATCCCCAGTTTACGCCAATGGCGGTCCCGATGATGTCGGCCAGGGACGCTTGCTGCCGACCACGTCGGTTGATCAATATGCGTCGACACTGGCCAACTGGTTTGGCGTTACTGACTCACAAATGCCGACTGTCCTGCCCAATATCGGTAATTATTCGACCAAAAACATCGGCTTTGTCTGAGGTCGTCCGGATTAACTGACTTGCGGGCTGTCACCCTGCTGTGACAGATAGCCGGTAATGCGTGCTGCCTTCCCGTTTTCCGCTATCGTCGGCCAGGACGAGATGAAGCGCGCGCTGCTGATCGCTGCTGTCGATGCACGGATCGGCGGCGTGATGGTCTTCGGCGACCGCGGCACCGGCAAGTCGACGGCTGTCCGCGCACTGGCGGCATTGTTGCCACCGATCATCGGCGATGACGGCAAGAAAATGGCAGTCCCGTTCGTCGACTTGCCGTTGGGCGCAACCGAAGATCGTGTCGTCGGGGCACTCGATCTTGAACGGGCATTGGGCGCGGGCGAAAAGGCGTTCGAGCCGGGTTTGCTCGCCAAGGCCGATCGTGGATTTCTTTACATCGACGAAATCAATCTGCTCGAGGATCATATCGTCGACCTGCTGCTTGATGTTGCGGCATCAGGCGAGAATGTCGTCGAGCGGGAAGGGCTGAGCGTGCGCCATGCCGCGCGGTTCGTTCTGGTCGGCAGTGGCAATCCCGAAGAAGGCGAACTCAGGCCGCAATTGCTCGACCGGTTCGGCCTGTCAGTCGAAGTGCGAACGTCACAGGATCTGGACACGCGCGTCGAAGTGCTGCGGCGCTGCGATGCATTCGAACGCGACGCAGATGCATTTGCCGACCGCTGGAGCAAGGAAGAGCGAAAGGCTCTGAAGCGGATTGCCAAAGCGAAAGCGCTGCTCCCGAATGTCGAAATGCCCGATGCTGTGCTGCGGCGGGCGTCGGAGTTATGCATTGCTGTCGGCGCGGATGGGCTGCGCGGCGAACTGACGCTGATGCGTGCATCGCGGGCGCAAGCCGCGCTTGATGGCAATGAAACAGTGACTGAACGTCATCTGATATCGGTCGCGCCGCTTGCGCTGCGGCACCGCTTGCGCCGCAATGTGCTCGACGAAACCGGTTCGACGGCGCGGATCGAGCGGGCGATGGTCGAGCTCTTCGGGTGATCGAGGATGCGCTGATCGCGGCGCAGCTTTGTGCGATCGATCCGGGTTTGGGCGGAATGGTCCTGCGCGGCGGTGACGAGACTGCGCGCGATCTCATCGTTACCACGATGGCAGCGGGCCGCATCGTTCGCAAAATTCCGGTGCATATTGATGATGAGCGCTTGCTTGGCGGGCTCGATCTCGCCGCAACGTTGGCAGCGGACCGGCCGGTGGCGCGCAAGGGGTTGCTGGCGGAATGCGACGGCGGCCTCATAGTCGTTCCGATGGCTGAGCGCATAGATGCGGGCAATGCCAGTCGCATTGCTGCTGTGATGGACACAGGTGTCGTCATTGCCGAACGCGATGGCATGCGGCGACAGGATGAGGCGCGGTTCCTGCTTGCACTCTTCGACGATGGCGTCGAGGACGAACGAGCGCCTGATGTGCTCGCCGAGCGGCTGGCTTTTTGGTTTGATTTGTCGGATGCGCTGTTCCTCGGCGAAGGCCGGGGTCCAGCCCAAACGAAGGCCCTGGACCCCGGCCTTCGCCGGGGTGCCGTCTTGGTTTCAGACGAAGCGCTGCGCGCTATTGCATCGGCAGCCACATCGCTTGGGGTCG
>JANODH010000166.1:0-3226 GCA_031412595.1 Sphingomonas sp.
CGGCGAGGATATCATCGCCGTGCGCGCGCAAGGGCCAGCGCTCGAACCGCACGCCGATCGTCGCCAGCGTTGACGCAATGACGTCACCATTCTCGCTCGCGAAAACGGGTAGCGTTGAGTCGTCCTCGGAAAAAACCTGTAATCGGCTCACGCGATCCTCCTGAACTGCGCTTCGGCAAGCTCTGCCATGATAAGCCATTCGACTGCTTCGATTATCCGCTCAGCTTCGGCCATGTTCGCGCCCCAGCCATACAGCCCATGGTTGCGGATCAGATAGGCAGGCAAAGCACCGAGCGTGGGCGACACAGCATGCCAGATCACTTTCATATCCTGGCTATTGTCGACGATCGGCAACATGACTTGCGCTTCATGGGTCGTGACGCCGGGGAGCGCTTTCAGCATCTCATGGCCCGCAAAAGTCCAACTTGTTCGCGCGGGAAACGCGCGGCTCAGAGCAACCGCTGCTGGCGAATGCGTATGCAGAACCGCGCCAATATCCGGATACATGGTGTATATCGCGAGATGCAAAGCGGTTTCGGCTGACGGACGCT
The DNA here is from genome assembly GCA_031412595.1 of Sphingomonas sp. GTDB lineage: Bacteria > Pseudomonadota > Alphaproteobacteria > Sphingomonadales > Sphingomonadaceae > Sphingomonas_O. Next base: position 552 of record JANODH010000166.1, read on the forward strand.
GCCCGTCGAGCGACGTCCCTGCCGCATCGACGCGCATCACATCTTTCTCAGTCATTCGCCCTTTATGCCGCCCTGAAACTGTTACCGCAAAATTGCCATCATCGAGGCGGCATGAATAATTACCTGACGTCGCAGGGGCCCAGCCTTTGCTGTCTAGCCAGCGGCCGGCAGCCAAAATCGCAGCTGCGGCGTCGGAGAAAGAAATGGCGGCCATGACCGGGCGGGGATTGCCGTGTCTTGCTGCTTTGCGCTAGCCCCGAATGCATGCTTCGCGCTTTTCACGCCTCGAGACCCGCGTCGACACTGATCGATCCCGAAACGGATGCGGCACTTCCGGCCGATACGGTCTGGATCGACTTGTTCAATCCAACGCATGCCGAAGAACAATTCGTCGAACGCCTTACCGGTCACACGATCCCAACGCGCGAAGAAATGGCTGAAATCGAACCCTCGAGCCGATTATATGAAGAAAGCGGCGTGCTGTATTTGACTGCCACCGTTTTAACGGGGCTGACGAGCAACGATCCCATCGCCGCGCCGATCTCGTTCGTCCTGACCCCCAAACAGCTTGTGACGGTGCGCTATAGCGAACCCAGGCCTTTTCTGACGTTCATCGATCACGTCGAACGACAGCCAGAATTGCTGACCTCGGCAATGCAGACCTTCATCCGTCTCCTCGATGCCATCGTCGATCGCCTGGCCGATGCGCTCGAGCAGGTCTCGCTCGAACTTGAAACGATCTCGAAACATGTCTTTCGCCGATCAGCGAGCGAGCGCGGACGGCGCATCCCTGCGTTAAAGCTCGAAGCATTGCTCGTGCGCATCGGCACGACGCAGGATATGCTTGCCAAGGCACGCGAAACAGCCGGCAGCACCGCGCGCCTTATGACGTTCGTATCGAACCGGCCGCAATTCCGCGGCAATCCCGATCAGCGTGAGGAACTCCGCAGCCTTGCCGAAGACGTCGATTCACTGATCGATCATTCGGGATTTCTGGCGCAGAATATTACCTTCCTGCTGGATGCGTCACTCGGCCTGATTAACATCGAACAAAATGCGATCCTGAAGATTTTCTCGGTTGCCTCGGTCATGCTTCGCCCGCCCACGCTGGTTGGCGCGGTCTACGGCATGAATTTCGATCATATGCCAGAGCTGCGATGGCTTTACGGCTATCCGCTTTCGCTGGTGCTCATGATTGCCTCGGCTATCTTGCCATATCTTTATTTCAGGCGGCGCGGCTGGCTTTAACTGCGGCTGAAAACTGCAAGACACCGTCATCTACTTTGCCGAGCTTCAGCGAAGCATAATCGCGCGCATAATTATGATGAACTTTCCAGGGATGGCGTATGCCCTGCTTGGGCACAGTGTCTGCCGCCCGCGCAAGATAGCCTGACGTGAGCCCGAAAAAATTGCCTTGCGACATTTCAGCGGGATCGAGCTGCGGCACCACCTGAACATAGCCGCGATGGTTCATATGGTTGATGATGCGACAGGCGTGCGCGCTGCTGAGATCGGCTTTCAACGTCCACGATGCATTGTTGTAACCAATCACGTAGCTGAGATTGGGTACACCGCCGATCATCATCCCCTTGTAAATCATCGTCTCTGGCATCGCGACTTTCGCACCGTCGACAAAAAGCTCAGCGCCACCCAGCAACTGCATTTCGATGCCTGTTGCCGTCACGATGATGTCGGCAGGCAGCGACTTGCCCGAAGCGAGTTGAATGCCCTCTTCGGTCCACGTGTCGATCGTATCGGTTACGACCGAAACTTTTCGTGCTTTGATCGCCTCGAACAGATCCGAATCGGGAACAGCGCAAACGCGCTGATCCCAAACGTCGTATCGCGGCGCAAAATGCGTATCGACATCATAAGACGGCCCGAGCGCATCGCGAACCAGCCCCATAAGACGTTTTTTTGCAGCGCTTGGATTTTTGCGGACCAGCCAGAACAGCGTCATGCTCATCAAAACATTTTTCAGGCGCACAGCGCGGTAAGCAAGTGCCGACGGAAGAAGTTTGCGCACCCGGCTCGCGAACGGGTCTTTCGAAGGCACCGACGCGACATAAGTCGGCGAGCGCTGAAGCATCGTTACGTGCGCTGCCGTTTCCGCCATGGCGGGGACCAATGTCATCGCGGTGGCGCCACTGCCGATGACGACAACGTTCTTTCCCGTATAATCAAGGCTTTCGGGCCAGAATTGCGGATGGACGACGCGCCCTTTGAAGCGCGCCATGCCGGGGAAATCAGGCGCATGGCCCGTATCGTAGCGATAATAGCCGCTGCACATCATGACCCAGTTCGCGGTCATCCGGCCGCCGTTGGCAAGTGTCAGCGTCCAGTGGGCGTCGATCGTCGACCAGTCGGCACTGACAACTTTGTGCTCATAGCGGATATGCTTATCGATCCCGTTTTCGCGCGCGGTTTCTTCGATATAGCTGCGGATCGAGGCACCGTCGGCAATCGACTTTTCGCCGAGCCATGGTTTGAAATTATAGCCGAGCGTATACATGTCGCTGTCCGAACGGATGCCGGGATAGCGGAACAAATCCCACGTCCCGCCCATCGCCGCGCGGCCCTCGAGGATCACATAAGATTTACCCGGGCATCGTTTCTGCAAATGCCTTGCAGCGCCAATGCCTGAGAGGCCCGCGCCCACAATAAGTACGTCGAAA
>JANODH010000167.1:0-2865 GCA_031412595.1 Sphingomonas sp.
CCGCGCAACAGCCGGCGATCGCACCGCCGATTGCAGCGCCCCCCGCGCCCTCCACGACAGCCACCGCACCAGCAGACAGCAGTGCAGCCGCAAACAGCCCGATCGCCACCCAAGCCGCGCCGACTTACAAGAAGGACGACCTAATCGGTGCTGCCGAAGGCGTGTTCGGCAAAGGGGCTGCGGGATTGGCCGGAATCGTCGAGAAAATCCTGAAGGATCAGGGTGAGCCCAATGCCTATATTGCCGGGCGTGAAGCCTCGGGCGCTTTCGTGATCGGGCTGCGTTATGGTTCGGGCACGATGCAACACAAGATCGAAGGGCAACGCCCGGTTTACTGGACGGGTCCGTCGATCGGTTTCGATGTGGGCGGCGACGCGACCAAAGTTTTCACGCTCGTTTATAATCTTTACGACAGCCAGGACCTTTACACGCGCTTTCCCCAGGTCGAGGGGCGCGCCTATTTCGTCGGCGGTTTCTCGGCCACTTACCTGCGGCGCGGCGATGTCGTCCTGATTCCGATCCGCCTTGGTGTCGGCATGCGACTTGGGGCGAATGTCGGCTACATGAAATTCAGCGAAAAGAGCACCTGGCTCCCGTTCTAGGCGCAGCGCGGGATGCCGCAAGCTGCGGCGACCTCGCACAAGCCCGGCCGGCGCGCAAAGACGCGACCGACGACATGGGCTTTGCCCCTGTCCGGTCTAGACCATTCGCCAGCCGCTAGACCATTCGCCAGCCGATTGTCTCACCCGCATGAAACGGCACAACCCCACCGGCAATCGCTGGCACAAGCGTCTCGGCCCGCTCCAGGGTCACGGTGCCCTCGTTGAGTGGTAATCCATAAAAGCGAGGACCATTTTCCGACGCGAAAGCCTCGAGCTTGTCCAAGGCACCTTCCTCGTCGAAAACGATGGCATAGCTCTCGAGCGCATATGGTGCATTGAAAATACCCGCGCAGCCGCACGCGGTTTCCTTCGTCGCCACGACATGCGGGGCACTATCAGTGCCGAGAAAATATTTTGGCGATCCCGATGTTGCAGCAGCCCGAAGCGCCAGCCGGTGCTTTTCGCGCTTGATGACAGGCAGGCAATAGGCATGCGGGCGAATGCCGCCGTCGAACATGGCATTGCGGTTGAGCATCAGATGCTGCGGCGTGATCGTGGCGGCAACATTGAGCCCGCTGGCATCGACGAAGGCCACTGCATCGGCTGTGGTGATATGTTCGAACACAATCTTGAGCGCCGGAAAGTCGCGGACCAGTGCTGTCAGCGTCCGATCGATGAACACGGCCTCACGATCGAAAATGTCGATGTCGTGGTCAGTGACTTCGCCATGGACGAGCAAGGGCATACCGATCCGTTGCATGGCCTCCAGCGCCGGATAAAGCGTCGCCACGTCGCTGACACCATGTGCTGAGCCCGTCGTCGCATGTGCCGGATAGAGTTTGGCCGCCGTAAACACGCCGTCACTGTGCCCGCGCGTCAGAACGGCGGGGTCGGCATGATCAGTCAGATAGGCAACCATCAGCGGCGTCAAACCGGGTGCGGCGGCGATAATTCGTTCGCGATAAGCGGCGGCCCCTTCGACCGAGGTTATCGGCGGCGACAAGTTCGGCATCACGATGGCGCGCGCAAACTGCTGCGCGGTATAGGGCGCAACCGCTTTCAGCATCTCGCCGTCGCGCAAATGGACATGCCAGTCGTCGGGGCGGCGGATCGTGATGCGGTTCTTCATGGCTTCCTTATGACTTCCTTTCGGGGCGCTGCATCCCTAGCTTTAGGTCATGAGCAAAACCACCCTTCTCGATCGCGCCGTCCTCCGCCTTTCGGGCGACGATGTGCGCGGCTTTCTGCAGGGGCTCGTGACGAACGATGTTTCGGGCGATCTGCCGGTGTGGGCCGGGCTGCTGACGCCGCAGGGCAAAGCGCTGTTCGATTTTCTCGTTTGGCGAGCAATGGAAATAGATGGCGATGATGTTCTGATCGATTGCGAGGCGGCGCATGCCGATGCGCTGGTCCGGCGCTTGTCGCTTTATCGCTTGCGCCGCGCGATCAAGATCGAGCGAACCGAGCTTGCCGTGCACTGGTCAGCCGACGGCGATGCGGGTGTGCCCGACCCGCGGCTGGCGGAACTCGGGCGGCGCTGGATCGGCCCGGCGGCCGAGCCTGCGGACGGCTGGCATGCGCACCGGCTGGCGCTCGGCGTGGTCGAGGGGCGCGCCGAGAGCGGCGATGGCACGACGCTTTGGCTCGAATGCAATGCGCGCGAATTGAACGGCGTCAGCTTTACGAAGGGATGTTATGTCGGTCAGGAAAATACCGCGCGGATGCACCACCGGTCGAAAGTAAACCGCCGTCTTGCCGTTGTTCCTCATGCGCAAGCGCCTGCCGATCCCCGGTCATCCTATCCCGATCTCGGCTGGTCGGTGGTGCATGAACGCGTCGTCGATAATTCATTGGATGCGGCCTGATCAGGGCGGAACCGGCTGATGCAGTCATGGTTCTTCTCCCCGGCGGGCAGCGACCATAGGAGACGTTATCGTGACAGATACATCGAGCAACGACCGGTTTTCGGAACAGCAGAATCCTAATCAGCAGCAACAGTCGCAGGATGACCAATCGAGCGAACGCGGTCGGTCCTACGGCTTGTCGGGAGTCCCCGGCGAAAACGGCGACGGCGATGATGCCGCCACGGGTAGCGCTGCGGGTGACATGAGCCAGAACCAGCAAAGCCAGAGCGAAGACAATGGCATGGCCAGCGATGCCATGGGGTCGGGATCAGGCTCTGACATGATGGACATCGACGACGAGGAAGATGACGACGTCGAGAACGACATGGAAGATGACGACGACGTCGATAACAGCGGCG
>JANODH010000168.1:0-9800 GCA_031412595.1 Sphingomonas sp.
CGCGGCTCGTCAAGCGGATCGGTTACATGCGCGGGGCGGTGGCGGGTTTGCTCACGATGATGGTCGGCTGCCTGCTGTTCATTCCGGCCAGCCAGACTGCGACCTATGCGGTGTTTCTTTTCGCGCTGTTCGTGCTGGCGAGCGGCGTGGTGATCGTTCAGGTCGTGGCCAATCCGCTCATCTCGATGCTGGGCAAGCCGCAGACAGCGCACAGCCGCCTGACATTTGCGCAAGCGTTCAATTCGCTCGGCACGACCATATTCCCAATCGTCGGATCGATCCTGATCCTCGGTAGCCTCGCCAGTGTGAGCGCCGATCAGCTTTCGGGTGCGGAATTGGACGCCTATCGCACAGCGGAAAGCCAGGCCATCGTGAATGGTTACATGGGCATCGCCGTCGCACTGGCGATCGTTGCCGCGGTCGTCTGGCTTATGCGTAATGCTTTGAAAGGGGAAAAGCATGAAGCAAGTGCCGGTCTGGCAGGGCTCGACCTACTCAAGCGGTCACGTTTCGGTTACGGCGCATTGTCGATTTTCCTTTATGTCGGCGCCGAAGTTGCCATTGGTTCGCTCGTCGTGAATTATTTGATGCAGCCGCACGTGATGGCTCTTCCGGAGCAGGCTGCCGGTAAACTCATTGGCCTCTATTGGGGCGGCGCGATGATCGGGCGGTTTATCGGGTCGGCTGTCCTTCGAGTGCTCAGCCCCGGCCTCGTGCTCGCGTGCGTCTCGATCGGTGCAATATCGCTTATCGGCCTATCGTCGGCGACGACCGGCGAAGTTTCCGGCTATAGCCTGCTGGCGATCGGCCTGATGAACGCAATCATGTTTCCGACGATCTTCAGCTTGGCGTGCGAAGATCTTGGGCCCAGAGCAGCGGACGGTTCGGGCATCATCAACGTCGCGATCTTCGGCGGCGCTGTCGTCCCCCTGCTCACCGGCGTGATTGCTGATGCCACCGGCAGTTTGACCACGTCACTCATTCTCCCTGCAATTTGCTATGCCATCATTGCGGGCTTTGGCTGGTTTGCGAAAAGACCCGCACGCGCTGCCTGAGTGACAATGTCGTCTGCTTCGGCGCTGTTGAGATGTGCTGACTTACGTGTCGCACGGACCCGGCATCGATGATGATCGTTTAACGACGATGGCTCGTATCGCACATCTTTCAGACATTCATTTCGGCGCAAATGACGAAAAGATCGTCTCGGCGACCGAAGCGTGGTTGCAAGAGCGGCAGCCGGACTTGGTCATCATAAGCGGCGATCTGACACAACGCGCAAAGATCGAGGAGTTTAAGCAAGCGTCGGCCTATCTGAGCCGTTTGCGGCATTCGGGCTTTCGGGTGCTGGTCGTTCCCGGTAATCATGACGTACCACTATACGATGTTTTCAGGCGGTTCGCGGCGCCGCTCGACCGTTACAAAAAGCACATTGAGGATGATCTGTTTCCGTGGTTTGAAAATGATGAGGTCGCGGTGCTCGGCATCAACACGGCGCGATCGCTCACCATCAAGGACGGGCGGATAAATGATGATCAGATTGCAATCATCAAGCAACGCTTTGGCGCCGTTTTGCCCAGCAAGACCCGCATTCTCGTGACGCACCATCCGCTTTACGCCATGCCGATGGGCAAAGGCGGCGAATTGAGCGAAGCAGTGGGCCGTCACCGCGATGCAACCAAGGCAGTTTGCGAAGCCGGTGTCCACATTGCGCTCGCAGGGCATTTTCATCAGACCTATGCCGAATCAGCGCGTAAAATGGTCGAATATGCGGGATCGACGCTGGTCGTGCAGGCAGGCACGGCAACATCTACGCGCCTTCGCAACAACGAGTTGCAGAGCTTCAACTGGATACATGCGCACCGGAACGACGAAGTCGAATTGCAGGTCGTCGTTTGGGACGGTGCCGCTTTTCAACGCGGCAATCACGAACGCTTCGTGCATGATGGTGCAAGCTGGTCGGCGCAAGCGATCGAGGAACAAGCGCCGTGTTAGCCAAAACATCGGATATGCCGCTTCCCCGCGAGGCCATACTCGTTGTCAACGCCATGAGCCGTTCGGGCGCTGCGGCTTTCGAAGAAGTCCGCGACAAGCTTGTGTCTGCCGGCGTGACATTGCTTGAAGCGCACGCCATCGACGATCCAGCCAAAATGGAATCTGCGATCCGCAACGCGATCGCGCGTGCGCCAATGGTCATCATCGGCGGCGGTGATGGCTCACTGTCAAGCAATGTCGATTTCTTCATCGGGCACGACGCGGTGTTTGCGGTCGTGCCGCTGGGCACGGCAAACAGCTTTGCTGGGACTCTCGGCATCCCAAAAGACCTCGACAGCGCGATCGACGTTATTGCAAACGGTGCCCGTAAGCGCATCGACCTCGGCAAGATCGACGGCGATTATTTTGTGAACGCCGCAGCGATCGGCCTGTCGCCCATGATTGCGCAGACAGTTCCGCACAAGTTGAAGCAATATCTGGGCAAAGTCGGCTATTTCATCTGGGCATTGCGCTGTGCGCTGAAATTCCGACCTTTCAAAATGACGGTAGAACATCCTGACGGGCAGCGCGAAAGGCTTTGGGCCACAGAAGTGCGGATCGCGAATGGCACGCATCACGGCGGGGTCGAGCTCGTCGAAAGCCAAACGCTCGACAGCGGCGACATTGTGATCCAGGCTGTAACCGGGAAAAGCATCTGGGGTCTGGCCTGGAGCTGGCTCGCGACGATCCTGAAACTCAGCACGCGACACGAAACGACCCGCGAATTTCGCGGGACGAGCATGCGCCTCACAACTCGCCCGCGGCTCAAGATCTCGATCGACGGCGAAGTTGCCGCGAAAACGCCTGTAACCGTCAGCGTTGCGCGCGGTGCGATTGTAATTGCTGCACCTGCCGCTGGGCAGTTCGAGGCATAATCACCGAGATCGATGCTGGTCAGCCTCTAATGAAGCTTCAACTTTGGTCGTACGATCTGGTTCACATGGCCGATCATGATTAGTGCCGCCCCGCGCCACCAGCCGTGAATTGCGATCAGGTGCATCCGGTACAGCGACGTATAGACGGCCCTTGCGATCCGTCCCTCGACACGCATCCGCCCACCGACCAGATTACCCATCAAATTTCCCACGGTGGAAAACCGGCTGAGCGAGACCAGCGATCCATGGTCCTGATATCTGAAATCGACGAGTGGCCGTCCTTCTTGCGCACGGACGAGATTGGAAAAAACCAGGCTTGCCATCTGATGCGCCGATTGAGCCCGCGGCGGGATGGGGCGATCACGACCGGGCAGAAGGCACGACGCGCAATCGCCAAGCGCGTAAATCCGGTCGTCGATCGTCGATTGCAGCGTTGGCCGCACGACAATCTGATTGCCGCGCGTCAGTTCGAGGTCGCTCATCGTCTTGACTTCATCGCCACCTTTGACGCCGGCTGCCCAGACGATGAGTTCGGCTTGGATGACGCTCCCGTTGCCGGTATGAACAGCGCGGTCGGCCAGACGAACGACTTGCGTATTATCGAGAACGCGGACGCCGAGCTTGCCCAACTCGTGCTTCGCCGTTGTGGCAAGCGGCTCGTCCAGTGCAGGCAGTATTCGTGGCCCCGCTTCGATAAGCGACACTTCGAGTTTGGTTTCGTCGAACACTTCGAGACCATAATTCCGCAAGGCAGCGGCAGCATTATAAAGTTCGGCGGCAAGCTCGACTCCCGTCGCCCCACCGCCCACGATGCTAACACGCACGCGCGCGTCGTCGTCGCCCGTCTGGTTGGCATGATTGGTTCGCAAGCACGCATTCAGCAGCTTCTGGCGAAAACGATCGGCTTGCGGGCGGTCCTCGAGAAACATGGCATGCTCGCGCACGCCGGGCACGCCGAAGTCATTGGAGATGCCGCCGATGGCCAGCACCAAATAATCGTAACGAATGCTGTGCCGACCGATGATTTCCTCGCCGCGTTCGTCGAGCAGCGGTGCCGTGGTGATCGTTCTGCTCGCCCGATCGATGCTTTCGATACTGCCGTTGAAAAAGCGATAGCCCCAGCGCACGGCATGGCCGCCATAGCCGACTTCATCGAGATTTGCGTCAAGCGACCCGGCTGCGACTTCATGCAGCAGCGGTTTCCAGATGTGCGTCAGGTTGCGATCGATCAGAATTATATCGTGCCGCTTGCGCCCATAGCGCGACCCAAGCTTGCGGACCAACTCAAGGCCCCCCGCGCCGCCGCCAACCACGACTATCTGCGTCTTTTGTTGCGGCACCCGATGCTCCCCGTTGCGCAAGGTCTGCGCTGGGCTGTCTTGCCGGACATGAGGGGACCAACTCAAGCTGAATCGCCAGAGATGCGATCCCTTTCTCGCGCTTCATCGAACATTAGGATTTTCATGACACTCCGATCGGACGCCAGCGTTGGAGCCAAAAGTGTCTGTCAATCCAGTCGTACCCAAGCGCACCGCCCGCCGATCCCGCGTGCGCTTGATCACAAAAGCGCGGAACAACGATGCGTGGTTCGACGTGAAAGTCATCGATTTGTCTGTTAACGGCGCGCGCTTGCAGGCCGAGGCTCCACCACCCGTCGGTGCCGACATCCATTTGATCCACGACGACCTCGAACCTCGTTGCCGCGTGACCTGGGTCGATGAAAATCATTTTGGTGTCGAGTTCCACTTTCCCCTTGATCCGAGCGAAGTCCCTGCGGGAATATTAGCTGGCGCGGTCAGTCCGACTTTGTCTGAGTAACACGCCCTGACAAGGCCCGCGCGGTGCACCAGCGTCAAGCAACGGTGACCGACATTTCTTAAGTCAGCCTTTCCGGCAAGTGAATTTTTGCCGCAACGGCTCATGACTTCAATATCTCATCCAGCGCCACGATCGTCCGATCCACTTCGGCGGCGGTGTTGTAATGACACAGGCCAAGGCGAAGCAAGCCACCGCAGTCAGAAAGGCCAAGCCGGCTTATGACTTCGACGGCATAGAAATTGCCGGCCCATGCATAGATTTCACGTTCTGCCAGCGCCGCAGCGATTGCGTGTGGATCATGCCCGGCAAATGTCATGCCAAAAGTCGGCACTCGCCCCGCCATGGTGGGGGCGCCCCACAGTCTGAAACCCGGCAGTGTCGAAAGACCGGCAAGCAGCCGGTCGCCAAGTTGCGTTTCATAGGCAATGCACCTGTGCATCGTCGCCGTGAGCCGACTGCGGCGGCTGTTTGAAGCGGGATCGAGTGCTCCACCCAATGTTTCGAGATATTTGATCGCACCGACGGTTCCGGCCTGCGCTTCGAACGATGGCGTACCCGTTTCGAACCGGCGCGCTGCCGGATTGTCAGCTGACGGGCGCAGCTTATACGGGCGCAGTCGCTCGAGTATCTCGCGCCGTCCCCAAAGCACGCCCTGATGCGGTCCAAAAAATTTGTATGGCGAGCACGCCAGCAGATCGCACCCCGAGGTGACGACATCGATCGGCACATGCGGGACGGACTGAACAGCATCAACAAACACGATCGCGCTGCAATACTGCCGAACGATTTGGGCTATTTTTGTAATATCGTTGAGCGTTCCGATGGCATTGCTGGCATGCCCGACAGCAACAAGGCGTGTGCGGGCATTGAGGAGCCCCGGCAGCGAGGCAAGGTCCAACTGCCCATTGTCAGGATCGAAATCGACCCAGCGCACCGTCATGCCGCAATCAGCGGCGACATCGAGCCAAGGCGCAACGTTTGCGTCATGATCAAGACGCGTGACGACCAACTCATCGCCTGCTTGCCATTCGCGCGCCAAGGCACGCGCAACGGCAATCGTCAGCGAAGTCATATTGGGACCAAACGCAATTTCATCCGCATTCGCGCCAAGCAAATCAGCGATAGCTTCGCGTGCCGCCGCTGTGGTCGCGTCGATCGCTTGAGACGTTGCAAACGAACCACCGCTATTTGCCGTGCCTCGCCTCATTTGATCGGTCATGGCATCGATCGCATCGGCGCAAACCTGCGTCCCACCCGGCCCATCCAAATATATGGGCGCTGTGTTGGACCCGATACCTTGCAAAGCGGGAAACGCTGCCCGAACCTTCTCGATCGGAAAAACTGGTTCATTGGACATCGAGATCATTCCTGAACAACGTTGCAAGGACAAAAGCCTAGCGCAAATTAGCGACGTCACAACCATCGCCGTTCTCGATCGCAAAGTATTCCGCACCGCCGGGTCCAATCGGCAGCATTCGGCAGGTGATCGGTCAGGCCGTCTTGCGCAGGAGCGCGTAGCTCGCTTTGATGATTTTCATGCGATCTTTTCCCCTGTGGCGGCGCAAACGTTCTTCGATCGTCTTGGCCTGTTCGCCGAAATCCGGATCGCCGAACATTGCGGCAATGCCTGCCAGCTTGTGCAGCAGTTCAGCGACATCACGCGCTTCGTCGTCCGAGCAGCACCCGGCATCGAAAAGAGCCGCAACAACTGCCCGCGATTCAGCCTTGCGTCGGCTTCCTTGCCCGCATCCTCGGAACGCCCCGACCAATAAAGAACCCGTGCCCGTGCGAGGCGAATATCCAAATCATCGGGGGCAGTCGCATGAGCCCGGTCGATTGTCGCAAGCGCTTGCCTCATCTGCCCGGCAGCTGCTTGTGCAGCAGCAAGGCGGCGGAGGACGTCTGCGTTGCCCGGATCGGCGCGAGAGGCTGCTGCAAGCGCGTCGACTGTCACGACCCTTGGTGCTGACAACGGAGTCTGGGCTGCCAACGGGCTGGTAGAAATGGCAAGCGCCGCAAATGACGCGATATTAACCCACACGCCGCAATACTCGCTGCTGATTGAGCAGTTTATCGATCCGGGCGGCCAGCTCCTGCGGGATGAAAGGCTTTGTTATATAGTCGTTCGCACCCGCGCGCAGCGTTCGGACAACGTCGTCTTCGCCCGCACGCGCAGTCAGCATGATAACCGGCAAGTCGACCGTTGCCGGATCGTCACGCAATGCCGCAAGCACTTCGGCCCCAGTCATGACCGGCATCATTGCATCGAGAATAACAAGGTCTGGCGCGGCGGATCGCACCATTTCCAGCGCCTGCGAGCCGTTTGTCGCGACTAAAACCGAGTGCCCCGATGCGATGATCCTGAAGCGCAGGATTTCGATCAGGATGTCGTCGTCGTCTGCGATCAATATAGTAGACATGCCTTACGGTAGCGCGCGACGCCCTAATTACGCTTAATGCAACTTACCGTAATATTACGTGCCACGACGACGTGAACGCATTGACGGTCCGGTCAAACCGAAACCAAGGAGCATCTGTATCCTTTTGGTACGTGCGCTCGAGCAGTCGACGGATTATATGCCGCAGGTCGGTATCAAAAGCGCTTTGATTTGATTAAGAAATCGTTTATTCCCTCCGTCAAGTGCCCGGCTGTCGACTCGACGGATCGAAGGTTCCTCGGTCGTACATATTCGTTACGAGGGCTCCGTCATGAGGTTTTGGGTAATTGCGCTAGTAGCGCTGCTAGCTGCCATAACGGCACCTTTTGCGCAGGCGACAGTGCTACTGAGTGGCTCCGGCTGGCAGAGTGATGTCGCACCCAAGCCCGGTGTGCCGACGACGAAGTCGGCGTGGTCGTTCACTGTGGCAGAGACATCGGTGCTCAGCGTGGTTGACCGGTTCATACCCGGTGATGTCTATGCGCTGACGGGTGATATCGCTGGCACAACGACGTTCTTTGCAGGCAGTGCAAGCGATGTTCAAGCAAGCGGGCCGTACGGTTCGTTCTGGCTGAATGCGACATACAGCAAGCTTGCAGTACGCGTCGGCCCCGGCAGTTACAGCTTTTCGATTTCGGGTGATGGGAAGGGCGGATCGCCCTCAGGCCTTGGTCTGCGCCTCGATGCGAGCCCCGTCCCGGAGCCCGACAGCTGGGCCATGCTTGTCATTGCCTTTGGCGTTGCGGGGGCGATGCTTCGGCGTCGCCGTATGCATCACAGCTGCAAAGTTACTTAGCGGCCGCTGCGCAAATTGTCCGACAGCCAGGCCCTGACGCCGGACCCCGAGCGCTATTCGGCATTCATCAGCTACAGCCACGCTGACCAAAAATGCGCAACCTGGTTGCATCGAAAACTCGAGAGTTACCGCCTTCCCAGAGTGCTCGTCGGCACCGAGTCACTATTTGGGTCAGTGCCACGCCGCTTGCTGCCAGTATTTCGCGACCGCGATGAGCTTCCCGCCAGCAGTGATCTAGGCGCAGAGTTGCGCGCCGCGCTCGGTTATTCACGCTTCCAGATCGTAATCTGCAGCCCGAAGTCGGCGAAGTCACACTGGGTCAACGAGGAAATACTGAGCTTCAAGCGGCTTCATGGCGAAGCACGAACGCTTGCGCTCATTATCGACGGCGAACCCTATGCAGGCGACGAGCGTGAATGCTTCCCGGCGGCGCTCCGCTTTCGGCTGGCGGCGGATGGCAGCCTGTCGGACATTCCGGCGGAGCCGATCGCCGCTGACATCAGACCGAACAAGGACGGTCGTCGGCTCGCTCTGTTAAAGCTCATCAGCGGGCTGACCGGATTGAAACTCGATGCGCTGGTCAGGCGCGATGTCGCCCGGCGGCAACGCAGGTTGGCGGCGATCACCGCAACGTCAGTTTTGATCGCTGTCATGACGATCAGCCTTGCCATTTATGCCGAGACGCAGCGTCAGGTCGCGGAAGCGCAGCGGCGGCTGGCCGACAAAAGCTTGACGTTTTTGATCGACACATTCGCAATTGCCAATCCAGCGACCGAAAACCCCCGGACGATCACAGCGATCAACATTCTCGAGCGCGCAAGCCGGCGAGCGAGCGCGGACCTAAAAGACGAACCGGCTGTGAGTGCACGGCTCCTGCAAGCGACAGGCGAAATTTATTATAATCTGGGCTTGCCGCGCGAATCCGAGCGCGACCTCCGTGCCTCGCTCCAGCTGACGACAGCGCAAGGAGAGCAGCGGACACGGATATTGCTTAAGCTCGCCGCGCTGGCAGCAAAACGCGGCGCACCAAAAGTAAGCGATGCGTATGTGAGCGCGGCCGACAAAGCCTATGACCGTAGCGGGCCCGAAGCGACGAAGCTCGGCGCAGCGATTGCCCAATCACGGGGCATGATTGCCTATCTCAGCGGAGATTACGTGCGATCGGCCGCTTTATTCGAGGAAGCTGTGGCGGGGCATCGCGCTGCACCGGGCGATAATCGCGAGGAAATCGGCCGCGCGCTCATGAGCGAAGCACAGGCACTTGTTCAGTTAAAGGCATATGGACGCGCAGATCGATTATTCGGTGAAGCAGCAGCGCTTTACCTCGCGCGGTTCGGTGCCGATAATGTGCTTACTGCAGCCGCCGTGCAAAACCAGGCGTTGAACGACTTCGTAAGCGGTCGCTATGCCCGCGCGGAGATCCGGATCGAGCGTGTGCTCTCCGTTTATGCAAAAGTGCTAGAATCGGATCATCCGACCGTCGCGGCGGCAAATCTTTTGCTGGGACGCATCCGGATCGGCGGCAAAGATTATGCTGGTGCACTGGAAGCCTTCGATAAATCCCGAAGTGTTTATTCGAAGCTTTACGGCCGCAGCAACCCGACTGTGGGCGATGTCGATTTCTACGCTGCAGAGGCAGCTTCTGCCCGCGGTGACAGCGAAACCGCACTTGCCATGCTCGGGCGAACAAAGGCGATTTATGACGCCGCCTACGGTCCGGACGATCCTGACCAAGTCGAGCTTTTGCTGGCGCGGGCTAAAGTACTCGCGCGATCAGGGCGTGCGGCGGATGCGGAGCGTGACTGCCTTTCCGCCGTTGCGCTGCAGACCAGGATTGCAAGG
>JANODH010000169.1:0-1983 GCA_031412595.1 Sphingomonas sp.
CTATCCTGCCGTGCTCGTGACCACGGCCGATACCGATGACCGCGTCGTGCCGGGACATAGCTTCAAATATGCCGCTGCGCTGCAGGCAGCGAAAGCCGGAAACAAGCCACATCTGATCCGCATCGAAACGCGGGCCGGGCACGGCGCTGGCAAGCCGACCGACAAGATCATCGAAAGTGCCGCCGACGAATGGGCTTTTGTTGCCAAGTGGACCGGAATGGCCGTCCGCTAAGCCGGTGGGGGCGTGAGCCCGATCAGGCGCAGGATGGTGGCCTGGATGAGCATGACACCCAGCCAGTGCATGCTGTCCATCAACGCGGCGCGAACGGCGAGACGGCGAAACCGATAGCTCGTGACGATTACGGGGACCACGAAACCGATCCAGATCACGAACGCGCTGCCCAGGGCCATTGTCCAGAGCCCTTGCTTCGGGGGCGCAAGGATCAGCGCGCCAGCGAGGATTGCGGCGAGCCAGAATTCGGCCAGTGCGACAGTTACGAAAATGGCAGGGGAAACACCCCGCATTCGCATGAGTGCGGCATAGATATAGCCGAACAACAATCCGCCCGCTGTTGCTGCCGCGATCGGTAGGGCGTTGAGCACGATGTAAATCATCGCTGAAGAATGCCGCATAACTTTGCGGCGTGCTAGTGCGACTTGCGCGCGACAGTTGCTTTCATTTCGCTGTCAGATCAATTCAGCCTCGCGACAATGCGCCGTGGATAATGCGATATTCGCGGGCCACGAATCGGCTGGGCCGCGATGAGGGATACGGGACAATGAAGACGATGCGTTCAGCCATTATGGGCAGTTTGGCGACTGCGATGCTCGCGACATCAGTGACACCGGCGATGGCGCAGGGATATCCGACCTATGGCTATAATGACGGCTACGGCAGTCGCGATTATTACCGTCATCGGCGCCATAATCGCGGTGTGAGCGCAGGCGACGTAATTGCGGGCGTTGCGATCATCGGCGTGATTGCCGCCATTGCCGGCGCAGCATCGAAATCGAACAATCGCAACGATAGCTATCGTGGCAACATCAATTCCGAAGATCAGGCAGCCGACGCATGCGCCAGCCGTTTCGAACAACGTTATGGTGACAGCGCGCGCGTGCGCAATATCGACGATGTTCGCCGCACGCGCGACGGCTATGAAGTAAGCGGGACCATCGAAACGAACGATCGCGACGATCGGAACAGCCAGCGGTTTTCCTGCTCGGTCCGGTACGGACAGGTCGAGGATGTCCGCATCGACAGCAGCTTTGCGTATCGAGGCTATTGAGTAAAGACATGGCATGGTTTCGTTACGCGGAACCATGCCCGATTTCACGATAAGACGGCTGGGCCACAGTGATGCCGCGGCCTTTTTTGCGCTACGGCTGCGCGGTGTCACCGATGCACCGCTGCAATTCAGGACAGCGCCTGCGGATGTCGAGCGGGAAGGGCTTGCTTGTTGGCAAGCGCGCCTGGTGTCTGATGATGACCGGATCGTTGGCGTGTTCGATGACGATCGATTGATCGGGATCGGTGGCATTGCTCGCGATCAACGCGTTAAGTTGCGTCATAAAGCTTTACTTTTCGGCATGTCCGTCGCCCCGGAAGCGACAGGCCGAGGGATCGGCAAAATGATCGTCGAGACACTGATTGCCGAAGCGCGCGGTTTCGTATCGTCGCTGCACTTGACGTTGATGGCGGACAACGATCGTGCACAGGCCCTGTACGCGCGCTGCGGTTTTGCCGTTTATGGGCGTGAACCTCAGTCGGTCAAGCAGCCCGATGGCCCCGGCGACGAGCTTTTGATGTGGCGCGCAATAGACTCATGAGCCTCCGCCGGTTAGCAGCCGCGCATGTCAACAATATTGATCGTCGATTTCGGTAGCCAGGTCACACAGCTGATCGCACGCCGCGTCCGTGAAGCCGGGGTCTATTGTGAGATCGCGCCGTTCAACGCGGCTGAAGCGGCGTTCGACCGTTTGAAG
>JANODH010000170.1:0-4444 GCA_031412595.1 Sphingomonas sp.
AAAGGCAGCGCATCGCTTTGCCGAAGCGCGTTCCATTGCACCAAGTCAGCAGAAAGACCGGCGCTGCTGGGAACGACGACCGATCGTGGTGGCGGTGCGGCAAGCAGGTCCTGCGCGACCGCTGGTGCTGCACTCATCAAAAGAAATCCGGCGAGGAATATTTTCGTCATGCTGGACTTTATGGGGCGGGCGTCCTTATCAGGCGCTGAACAATGGCTTCGCATAATCCCCGTTTAGGGCAGGTTTTCGGCGGGGTGAAGGAGTTACCGCATGTTTTCCGGCTCAATTCCCGCACTTGTGACGCCGTTTCGGGACGGTAACGTGGATGAAGCTGCGTTTCGTCAACTGGTCGACTGGCAGATCGAGCAGGGTTCTTCGGCGCTCGTGCCGTGCGGGACCACCGGCGAGAGTGCAACGCTGTCGTACGACGAACATTACCGCGTCATCGAGCTTTGCCTCGAAGTCGCAAAAGGCCGTGTGCCCGTCATTGCGGGCTGCGGATCGAACGACACGGCGACAGCGGTCCGTCATATGGCGTTTTCGAGAGCGGCCGGTGCGGCGGCGGCTTTGGTTGTCGCACCTTATTACAACCGACCCAATCAGGATGGCATTTATGCGCATTATGCGCATCTCGCCGAACAATCCGACTTGCCGATCATTGTCTACAATGTGCCCGGGCGCACAGTGACCGACATTCAGCCGGAGACAGTGGCGCGCCTTGCTGAAATCCCGAGCATCATCGGCATCAAGGACGCGAGCGGTGTCGTTTCGCGTGTGACGCAACATCGTATCGGCGCTGGTACAAACTTCCTGCAGCTTTCGGGTAACGATGAAATGGCGCTGGCGTTCAATGCGGCGGGTGGGCGTGGGTGTATTTCGGTGACAGCCAATGTCGCGCCCGCGCTGTGTGCCGCGTTTCAGGCGGCCAGCCTTGCGGGGGACGCCGCAAAAGCCCACGAAATTAACGAGAAACTCTTTGCGCTTCACCTTGCGTTGTTCACCGATGCCTCGCCCGGGCCGGTAAAATACGCAATGTCACGCGTCGTCGACTGGATGTGCCCCCAAACGCGCTTGCCGATGACGCCACCGAACGAGGCTTCACGCAATGCTGTCGATGCGGCGCTTGCGATCGCCGGCCTGCGCTGATGGCTCGTCCTGTTCCGCTTGCCTTCGACAAGGTCAAAACCGTTGCCGAGAACAGGCGCGCACGGTTCGACTTTGCGATCGATCAGACGTTCGAAGCGGGCATCGCGCTGACGGGCACCGAAGTGAAATCATTGCGGTTCGGCGAAGGCACGATCGCCGAATCCTATGCCGAAGTGAAGGACCACCAAGTCTGGCTCGTGAATTCGAACATTCCCGAATACAGCCATGGCAACCGTGAAAACCATGAGCCGAAACGCCCGCGTAAGCTCCTGCTTAAAGAGCGCGAAATCAACAAGATGCAAGCCGCTGTCATGCGTCAGGGGATGACACTTGTTCCGCTGTCGATCTATTTCAACAGCCGCGGTCGCGCAAAAATCGAAATCGCGATCGCCAAGGGTCGCAAGCATCAGGACAAGCGCGAATACGAAAAAGAAAAAGACTGGAA
The DNA here is from genome assembly GCA_031412595.1 of Sphingomonas sp. Taxonomy (GTDB): domain Bacteria; phylum Pseudomonadota; class Alphaproteobacteria; order Sphingomonadales; family Sphingomonadaceae; genus Sphingomonas_O. Next base: position 1,592 of record JANODH010000170.1, read on the forward strand.
GCGCGAAGCGGCGCGCCTGCTGAGAGACAAGGGCTGATGCCTCGGGACGCGCGGTTGGTTAAAATGCGCGATGCGGATCGATTGATCGGTTTGGCCGTCATTGCCAGTGCCGTCGTTTCAGCGCTGCTTGTGCTGAGGGTTACTGACAAGCCGGTTATTGCGGCGGCATTTGCCGCTGCAGGCATCCTGGGGGCGGCATTGGTCCTTGCCCTTCGACATGTTTATCCCGGCGAGGCGAAAGTCGAACGCGGCGTCGATTGGTCGCTCGTTCGTTCGGCCGCTGATCAAAGCGATGTTGCGATTGCTATCACGGACCGGGGCGGGCGGATCGTTTGTGCTAATCCTGCCTACGAAGCTCTTTTCGGCCAAGTTGAGACACCGCCGAATCTTCCGGTCGATCCAGGTGACGTCACCCGATTGACGGCAGCGGGCAGATCTGCGTGGCGTGACGGGCAGGCCGAAGCGCCCGGCATTTCGCGCGATGGTCGCCGCCTCGACTGCGAAGTCCTTCGGGCCGGTGCTGCTCAAGACTGCCTCATCTGGCGTTTCAAACCCTCGGGCGGCATAGATCGGGTCACACAGGCTCTGGGCGCTGTGCAAGGCGACTGGGGAGATCGCCTCGCAGAAGCCGGGATCATGGTTGCGCTGATCGGTCCCGAAGGCCGCATTCGCGCTGCAAACCGTCCACTGATCATCCGCTCCCTCGGACGCATCGAAGCGCCGGTTGCAGGTCGCGAATTTGTTACACTGCTGTCGTCCGACGCAAAAGGCGTCGTGCGCTTTGCGGCCGAGGGGCCAGCCGGGCTTCCCTTGCGTCTTTTGCAAATCCCTGTCGAAGCCGATCATAACGAAGGCGCGCGCGTTATTGTTTTGCTCGATGAAGACGCCGTGCAGCTGGGACAGGGCGCTGATGTGAGCCTTCAGACGCTACTTTCGATGCTTCCGCTCGGCCTTGCGCTTGCCGATCGTGACGGTCGATTCCTCTATCTCAATCAGGCGTTTATCCGTGCTGCCGGGGTTCCCGCGGGCACAACGCCAGTTTATCCCGGCGATCTCGTTATCCGTGAGGATAAAACGGCTGTTGCCGATGCGGTCCGCCGATTTGCAACGGGTCAGGCGGTTTCAGGCGACATGGCCGTGCGCCTGCGTGATCGACCCGACGAGCCTATCGCGCTTACGATTGCCGGCGCGCGCGGGCTCGGCGAAGCGGCCGTGTTGTTGAGCCTGAAAGACAACAGCGAGGAGTCACGGCTCAAACGTGAAATTGCTCAAGCAACCAAAATGCAGGCCGTTGGTCAGCTCGCGGGTGGCGTTGCGCATGATTTCAACAATATCCTGACCGGGATCATTGGCCACTGCGACTTGATGCTGATGCGTCACACGCCTGGCGACAGTGATTATGACGACATACAGCAGATCCGCATCAATTCGAACCGCGCGGCCGGACTCACGCGACAGTTGCTCGCCTTCTCGCGCCAGCAAACGCTGCGCCCGCAAATTTTGCAATTGCCCGATGTCGTCAGCGAAGTTTCTAATCTTCTGCAAAGACTATTGGGGGAGACCGTCACGCTTGTTATCCAGCACGGCCGTGGGCTTGGTGCCGTCCGCGCAGATCCGGGCCAGCTTGAGCAAGTGATCGTGAATCTCGCCGTCAATGCGCGCGATGCAATGGCGGGGCGCGGCGCTGGCGGCACGCTGACGTTACAAACCTATTCGTTGAGCAGCGCGGAAGTCCGCAAAATGGGTTCGGATATCATTCCGATCGCCGATTACACGGCACTGAAAGTCAGCGACACCGGCAGCGGCATGCCGCCCGAGATCCTCGGCAAGATATTTGAACCGTTCTTTACCACAAAGGAAGTAGGGAAAGGCACTGGGCTTGGCCTCTCGACGGTCTATGGAATCGTTAAGCAGTCAAACGGTTTCATCTTCGCCGAATCCGAAATCGGCAAAGGCACGAGCTTTGTAATCTATCTTCCGGTGAATACGGAAGTGGGGACAACAGTTATTGAGGCGCCGAAGGTCGAAAAGCCTGCCGACTTGTGGGGCACGGGAACGATTCTTCTTGTCGAAGACGAAGACATGGTTCGTGCCGTCGCCGAACGTGCACTGACTCGGCACGGCTACAAAGTCGTAACAGCTGCCAACGGCGAGGAGGCGCTCGATATCTTAGGCCTCGACGATACCGAATTCGATCTGATCATTTCGGACGTTGTCATGCCCGTGATGGACGGTCCCACAATGGTACGCGCCGCTCGCGAAAAACTCCCCAACATGCCGATCTTGTTCATGTCTGGCTACGCGGAAGAACAGCTGCGCAAATCGATCGATCTCGACCGCGTGCACTTTTTACCCAAGCCCTTCTCAGTGAAGCAGCTGGCCGAAGCAGCGCAGATGGCGTTGACCGAGGGAAATAAAGTTTCGAGCTGACCGGCGCGTTGCGACCAGCAAATTTTTCGTCGAACGACTATTTTTTGTTCCACTCTTGTTCTTAAAGAACAAAAACGGTACATGATCGATCACGGCGTTGACGGCAGCGCGCGAACGGTTACGAGGGAATTGAACAATGGCAGCGCAATTGAAGGTCATCCCATCAGATATGGCATCCGCTAACACAGATCGCGCCCGGGCACTGGAAGCTGCGCTCGCACAAATCGATCGTGCGTTCGGCAAAGGCTCCGCCATGAAGCTCGGCAGCCGGGAAAAGATGGAAATCGAAGCAGTTTCGACTGGCTCGTTGGGTCTCGATATTGCACTTGGCATTGGTGGTCTCCCTCGCGGCCGCGTCGTCGAGATTTTTGGCCCCGAATCATCGGGTAAAACGACCCTGGCGTTACATGCCATCGCCGAGGC
>JANODH010000171.1:0-5627 GCA_031412595.1 Sphingomonas sp.
CTGTGGCCGGCTTAGCTCAGTTGGTAGAGCGCCAGTTTTGTAAACTGGATGTCGCGGGTTCGATTCCTGCAGCCGGCACCATCATTCCTACATGAGGACCCGCGCTCATGATGCTCCGCCGTGCTGCCATCGTTTCGCCGCTCCGCACGCCTGTCGGTAAATTTCTCGGCAGCCTTGCCTCGATCAGCGCAGGCGATCTCGGCGCTGTTGTCATCCGCGCCCTGGTCGAACGGACGGACATCGATCCGTCGCGGATCGACGATGTTGTTTTCGCGCAGGGCTACGGCAATGGCGAAGCGCCGTGCATCGCGCGCTGGTCGTTATTGGCGGCAGGTTTGCCGGTTTCGGTGCCGGGCTATCAGCTCGACCGGCGTTGCGGCTCGGGCCTGCAGGCCATCATCGATGCCGCGATGATGGTGCAGACCGGCGCTGCCGATGTCGTCATCGCAGGCGGCGTCGAGAGCATGTCGAATGTCGAGCATTATACGACCGAAATGCGCACAGGCACGAAGATGGGCGGATTGACGCTGCACGACCGGCTGACGCGGGGGCGCGTGATGTCGCAGCCCATCGAGCGCTTCGGCGTGATCAGCGGCATGATCGAAACCGCCGAGAACCTTGCCCGCGATTATGGCATTACGCGCGCGCAATGTGATGCCTATGCCGTGCGTAGCCACCAGCGCGCCACGGCGGCCTGGTCAAACGGGCGCTTCGCCGAAGAGATTGTGCCTGTTCCGGTCAAGCAGAAACGCGGTGATCCGGTGATGTTTGCACATGACGAGGGCTATCGCGCCGATGCCACGATCGAATCGCTGGGCGCGCTGAAGACGATCGAAGGCGGCGTCGTGACGGCGGGAAATGCCAGCCAGCAGAATGACGCTGCCGCAGCATGCTTCGTTGTCGCGGAGGATAAGCTGGACGAGTTCGGGCTCGAACCCATTGCCTGGTTTCACAGTTGGGCCGCCGCCGGGTGCGAGCCGTCACGCATGGGCATTGGCCCAGTTCCGGCGGTTGAACGCCTGTTCGCGCGAAGCGGCCTCAGCTGGCGCGACATCGATCTGATCGAGCTGAACGAAGCCTTTGCGCCGCAAGTGCTGGCTGTTCTCAAAGGCTGGGGGTGGAGCGATCATGACAGCCGCCATGACATCCTCAACGTCAATGGTTCGGGCATTTCGCTCGGCCATCCGATCGGCGCGACGGGGGGGCGCATCTTGGCGAACCTCACGCATGAGATGGTCCGCAGGCAAAGTCGTTACGGACTCGAAACAATGTGTATTGGCGGCGGTCAGGGGATTGCGGCGATATTCGAGCGCGCCTGAGCCAGAAGCGCCTCGGCAGCTATTAAATGAGGGCGGTCGATCATCTTGCCGTCGATGCCGACCGTACCGACGTTGGGACAGGCAGCGAATGCATCGACGATGCGCTGTGCATGCGCAATCTCAGCAGCCGTCGGCATGAACCCTTCATTGATGGCTGCGACTTGCGCGGGATGAATGGCAAGGCGCCCGGTAAAGCCTTCCGCCCGCGCGGCGCGCGAGGCCGAGCGCAACCCCTCTTCATCACGGAAATCAACGAAGAGCGTATCGATCGCTTGCACGCCTGCGGCCCGCGCAGCCATCAGCGTGAGAGACCGAACAAGTTTGTAAGTAAATGCCCATTCGCCATCCGCACCGAGATTCGTACTCGCGCCGAGCGCCGCTGACAAATCCTCGGCGCCCCACGTCAGCCCTGCGAGGCGATGGAGATTTGCGGTGGCATAGCGCCCGAGGTGAAAAGGCGCGATTGCGGTTTCGGTGGCAACCGGAATGATCTTGATCGATCCCAGTGGGATCCCGTGCGTCGTCTCGAGCTCATCGAGCTGAACGGAAAGCGCACGGACGTCGTCGGGGCCATCCGCCTTCGGCAGCATGATCCCGTCGGGCGTGCCAGCAATGACGGCATCGAGATCGTCCGACGACAGACCACTGTCGAGTGGATTGATCCGCACCCACAGCTGCGGATGGCGTGCACCGGGCGGACGCTCTGCCAAAAATGCAGCGACAAGCGCGCGCGCCGACGGTTTGTTCGCGAGCGAAACGCTATCTTCGAGGTCGAGAATGACAGCATCTGCGCCGCACAGATCAACTTTGCTGATCTTCTTTTCGCTATCGCCGGGGATGAAAAGCAGCGAGCGTAATGGCGTCATGCGGATGGCCTTTTGCGCTGCAGCCCCGAGCGCTTGCATGACGCCACAAGCTCGTCACGCTGATTATAAGCGCGATGCGCGAACGTCACGATCCCCTGATCGGGCCGCGACTTGCTTTCGCGAAGTTCGAGAACTTCGGTAACGACATGCAGTGTATCGCCGTGGAAGACCGGCTTCGGAAAACGCACTTCGTCCCAGCCGAGATTGGCGACGGCAGTCCCCAGGGTTGTATCACCGACTGAAATACCGACCATAAGCCCAAGCGTAAAAACACTATTGACGATCCGCTGCCCGTACTCCGTGCCCTTCATATACTCTTCGTCGAGATGGAGTTGCGCTGGGTTGTGCGTCATCGCCGAAAACATCACATTGTCGGTTTCGGTCACGGTGCGGCGGATCGCATGGTGAAACATCTGCCCCACTTCGAGCTCGTCGAACCATCGTCCCGCCATTGTCGCTCTCCATCATTGCGACATCCAAATAGCCTATTCGCGGCGCAATGCGAGCAGTGTCAATCGGTTACGGGTGGCGCGTCAACTTCTTCAAAATCGGGCGGTCCGCTATCGCTGCCGCGTCCATCATCGTCAGGAACAACCGGATCGACAGGCGCAGATTTTCGGCCGTCAAGTTGCCAGCGCTTGGGCGAAGGATCGATGACCGCGCTCTTTGCGCCGAACCAGACCCCGAGCCAACCCAGCCGCCACAGTTGCACGCCACTGACCAGCACTAGGGCAAGCAGCGACAAAATAAACAAGGTCAGGGGCTGGAGCCAAAATCGACTGCCAGTCAGAGGACGCCCTTGGTCAAAACTGGTGTATCGACCACGGCGCGGGCTGCCGAAATTCTCGCCAAGTCGCGCGTAGTGATCAGCCTTCGCAGTCTTGCGCTCGCGCCCGCCTTTGGTGAAACGAAATGGCATCTCACTACCCTAGCGGGCGTATGCCACAAAATCGTTAACGACGGACGGGGCAGCAAGACGTCGACGTCTTACTGCCCCGACACCGAATTAGCGGCAGCGCACCCCGCCACGGTCGATCTCACGGCCGAGAAGTGCGCCCGCACCGGCACCGATTAGTGTGCCCAGCGTCTTGGAGCCGCCCGGCGCAACGGTATTGCCAAGCAGGCCACCGACTGCACCACCGATGATCAGGCCGGTCGTGCCATCTGAGCGCCGGCAATAATATTGGCCGTTCTGCCCGCGATAGATGCGGTCGTTGTAGCTCAACTGGCGCGGCTGATAATAACGTCCATCGCGATAATAGCGCTCGGCAACGTAATTGCCGTAGCGCGGATCGGCGCGATTATAGTCGTAACGACGATATTCCTGCCATTTGGCCTGCTGTTTCGCGCGTTTCCGGTCATAACGCCGGTCTTCGCGATAATCACGACGCGCTTCGCGAACATTTTCGCGATATTCGCGTTCGGCACTGCCGGGCGGCTTCGCGCTTACGGCAGTTGGCACAGCAGTCAGCGCGACAGCGGCCACAGCGGCGCTCAATATGAAATTCTTCATGATCGTCCTCCTCGAATACAGGTGATAAACAAGCGGGAGAACCTGTTTGTTGCGTGAACCTAAAACTACGTCGCGTTCATGCGCCTGCAACCCCGGCGGCTCATTTCAGGAGTACAAGTTCCTCGGCCATCGACGGATGAAGTGCAACGGTCTGGTCGAACTGTGACTTGGTCAATCCGGCTTTGACCGCAATCGCTGCGGCCTGAAGGATTTCGGCAGAGTCCGGACCGATCATGTGAAGCCCAACGACAACATCGGTCGAAGCATCGACGACCATCTTATACAAAGCACGTTCGTTGCGCCCGGCCAGCACATTCTTCATCGGCCTGAAGTCAGACGTATAAGTCTTTACGCTACCGAGTTTATTCTTCGCTTGCGATTCCGTCATGCCTACGCCGGCAAGCGGTGGCTGGCTGAACACGGCGGTCGGCACCATGTCATAATCGACGCGCGTCGGCTTGTTGCCGAAAATGGTGTCGGCAAAGGCCTGCCCCTCGCGGATCGCAACGGGCGTCAGCTGAATCCGGTCGGTTACGTCGCCAACGGCATAGATGCTGTCCACGCTTGATTTATTGTCAGCGTCGACGACGACGGCCCCCTTGTCGTTTAAGGCAACACCCGCGCTTTCGAGGCCGAGCCCAGCGACATTGGGCGCCCTGCCCGTAGCAAACAGCACAACGTCGGCAGCGATATCGTCGCAGCCCTTCATCTGGACGATCAGCTTGCCGCTCTCGTGCGGGGTGATGCTTTCGAACGGCGCGTTGAAACGGAATTCGATGCCCTTTGTCATCGAAATCTGCAGCAGCCGATCGCGGATTTGCTCGTCGTAGCCGCGCAAAATCTGGTCACCGCGATTGACGATCGTGACGTGCGACCCGAGACCGTGAAACACGCCGGCAAATTCATTGGCGATATAGCCGCCGCCAGCGATCACGACGCGCTCGGGCAGTTTTTCGAGGTGGAAGACTTCGTTCGAAGTAATGCCGTGCTCGCTGCCGGGAAATTCGGGGCGGACCGGCCAGCCGCCGGTCGCGATCAGGATTTTGCCTGCCGTGATTTCACGCCCGCTGGCGAGTGTTATACTGTTCGCCCCGCTGACAACGGCACGTTCCTTGAATATCTCGACATCGTGGCTCTTCAATGTTTGCCCGTAAACAGCTTCGATCCGCGTGACTTCTTCGAGAACATTATCGCGCAACGTCGGCCAGTCGAATGTCGGATTTTCAACGGTCCAGCCAAAGCGGCGGGCATCGGTCAGGTCTTCGGCGAAATGGGCACCATAAACCAACAGCTTTTTCGGGACGCAGCCGCGGATGACGCACGTGCCGCCGACGCGATGCTCCTCGGCAATCGCGACGCGCGCGCCATGCGCGGCCGATACGCGCGCGGCACGCACCCCGCCCGATCCGGCGCCAATGACGAAAAGGTCATAGTCATAGTTGTTCATGTGATGTCCCGGACCGGTCGCTCCGGCATGTCAGCGATGTAGGGCCGCTGCGCCGATAAAATAAGGCTAAATTCCCGCTTTGGTCATGAGCGCCTGCGTCGAGGCATCGAAACCCGCGCGCGCTGCCGGATCGTCGATCTTTTTTGCCATGTCCTTGCCCAGTTCGACGCCGAACTGATCGAACGGGTTCAGCCCAAGCAGCACGGCGTTGACGAACGTGCGTTGCTCAAAAAACGCAATCAGTGCGCCCATCGTTCGCGGGTCGAGATCGTCGAGGAGGATCGTTGTCGATGGCCGGTCGCCCGGATAATTGCGATTGCCGTCATCCGCTGCCCGCCCCGCCATCAGTGCCGCCCCTTGCGCAAAACAATTGGCGAGCAAAATGCGGTGATGTTCGGGGTCGAGCGTTTCGCCCGCTTCGATCGACGCCACGAATTCCACCGGCACGATCCGGGTCCCCTGATGCAACAGCTGAAACACTG
>JANODH010000172.1:0-2475 GCA_031412595.1 Sphingomonas sp.
CCCCGGCCTCCCGCATCGGATGGAGCGCATTCTCGAGAAAGACGGCGTCCTGTTCGTCAACGACAGCAAGGCGACCAACGCCACCGCGGCCGCGCCCGCGCTGGCCGCGTTCGATGCGGTTCGGTGGATTTTGGGCGGGCGGGCGAAGAGCGACAATCTCGACGAATGCGCGCCGCATTTCGGGCACGTGAAGAAAGCCTATACCATTGGCGAGGCGGGCGAATTGTTCGCACGGCTCTTGTCTCCGCATATAAAGGTGACAGAGTGCAAGACGCTGGACGCGGCGGTCAAATCGGCGGCCGACGAAGCCGAAGCGGGGGATACTGTGCTGCTGTCGCCGGCCTGCGCATCGTTCGATCAGTTTCGTGATTTTGAAGACCGGGGCGATCAGTTCCGGGCTTTGGTGGGGGCATTATGACCGCAATCGCACGCGGCACGGCACGGGTTAAAAAGTCGGTCGCAAACCGCCTCGGCCGTTCGGACCGCAGTGCATTCGGGCTTTGGTTCTGGGAAATCGACCGCGTGCTGCTCTTGCTCGTTTTCGTGCTGATTTCGGTCGGGCTGATTGCCGTGGCAGCGGCATCGCCATCGGCGGCGGCGCGCTATTCGGGCGGGAATGTCACGGTTGCGCCGCTCAATTATTTCTGGCGGCAACTGATGTGGGTTTCGCTCGGCATTCCGATCATGCTTGCCGTCTCCATGTTGCGCGTCCAGCAAGCGCGTCGCCTCGCGCTGTTCGGTGCGGGCGTGTTCAGTATCCTGCTCGCGATGGTTCCGTTGATCGGCTATGAAGTGAACGGGGCGCAACGCTGGATCAATTTCGGTGTCGCGGGTATCGAGCCGTCCGAATTCCTGAAGCCCCTGTTCGTCGTCAGCATGGCGTGGCTGCTCAGTCTGCGGGCGCATGACGAAACATTGCCGGTCATTCCTGTCAGTGGCGTGCTCGTTGCGTTGATCGCATTTTTCCTGATGAAACAGCCAGATTTCGGGCAGACGATCATTTTCTGCACGGTTTGGCTGGCGATGCTGATGCTGACGGGGCTGTCTTACCGGATCATGGGTGCGCTGGCGGGCTGCGGTGCAGTGGGCGTTGTCGCGGCATATCTCTTATATCCGGTTGCGACACAGCGCATCAACAATTTCCTGTTTCAGGCAGGCGACACCTATCAAGTCGACAGCGCTTATGCGACATTGACGGCGGGCGGGTTTTTCGGGACAGGACCCGGAGGCGGGGAAGCGAAGTTCCGCCTGCCCGAAGCGCACACCGACTATATTTTTTCGGTCATCGGCGAGGAATTCGGCCTGTTCGCCTGTATCATGATCGCTTGCCTGTTCCTTGCGATTGTCGTGCGGGTGTTCGTCAAATTACTCGATGAAGAAGATCCGTTTATTGTTCTGGCGGCGGCTGGCCTTACAACGCAGTTCGCGGTGCAGGCGCTGATCAACATGGCTGTCAATGTGAACCTCGCACCATCGAAAGGCATGACATTGCCGTTCATCAGCTATGGTGGATCGTCGATGCTGGCGCTGTCGATCGGCTTTGGACTGTTGCTGGCCTTTACGCGGCGAAATCCGTATCTCAAGCGCTCGCCCTATGTCGTGCGGTGGAGCAAGCGGTGAGCATTTCGAAGCATTTCGTTCTCGCCGCGGGCGGCACGGGGGGTCACATGGTCCCTGCGCATGCACTGGCTGCCGAACTGATCCGCCGCGGGCATCATGTCATGTTGATCACCGACGAACGCGGCGCGAAGATTCCGGGGCTGTTCGACGGCGTCGACGTGCACAAACTGCCCGCCGGACGCATCACGAAAAATCCGCTGTCGTGGTATTCGGGCTGGCGCGCGATCCAGCGCGGTCGGATGATGAGCTACGGCCTTTTCAAGGAATTCGGCCCTTCGGCCGTTGTGGGTTTTGGCGGCTATCCGGCGTTTCCCGCACTGCTCGGCGCAAAGCGCGGCGGCGTGCCGACGGTGATCCATGAACAGAACGCAGTGCTTGGTCGCGTCAACCGGCTGGTCGCGGGCTGGGTGAACGCCATCGCCACGTCCTACCCGAATGTCGAACGCATGAAGCCAAGCTGGGCGCGCAAGACGCATCTGGTCGGCAATCCCGTGCGCGCCGAAGTCATCAAAATCCGCGATCAGGAATTTCCGCCGCTCGATGACGATGGCATATTTCGCATTCTGGTCACTGGCGGGTCGCAGGGCGCCAGCGTCTTGTCGCGGGTGGTTCCCGATGGGCTGGGCATGTTGCCGCTGAATTTCCGGCGGCGCTTGCAGGTGACGCAGCAATGCCGCGCCGAGGACTTGGCCGGCGTCAAAGAACGCTATGCGCAGCTCGGCATCCCTGCCGATCTCGCCACCTACATGCCCGACTTGCCCGATCGGCTGAGCTGGTCGCATCTCGTCATTGCGCGGGCGGGCGCTTCGACGATTGCCGAACTGACGGCCGCAGGACGTCCCGCAATCCTGATTC
>JANODH010000173.1:0-6452 GCA_031412595.1 Sphingomonas sp.
CCCTGTCGCGCCTATCTTGGCGACATCGACAACAGGAAACGATGCGCATGGCTACGCAACTTGCTGAACCTTCCGATCTGATTTTGACGCCGCCCGAGCCTGTGGCGCCGGTTGCACCTGAAAAGGCAAGCGGCCTGGTGCCGCTCGACGATACGCAGCGCACAGCTCTGGAGGCAAAGGCCGATGCGTTTGTCGAGGAACTTGCCGCGCAGGACGTCAATTCGCCCGAGTTCGGCAAGCGTGTCGATCAGATCAGCGACATGGGGCGTCGCGAGATTGCCGAAGCAGCCGGACAGTCGAACCGCTTTCTCGATCGCCCAGTCCGCGCGATGGACAAGGAAGGCGGCGTCGGCACGGACCATGCCGAACTGCGCCGCACGATCGAAGACCTCGATCCGGGCAAGCAGGGCAATCTGCTCGCGCCCAAAAAACTATTTGGCATCATCCCGTTCGGCAGCAAGATGCGCAATTATTTCGACGGCTATAAGTCGTCGCAATCGCATATCGCATCGATCCTGACGCGCTTGTCTTCGGGCAAGGACGAGTTGCTAAAGGACAATGCCGCCATTTCGGTCGAGCGGCAGGCTTTGTGGGCGGCCATGGGTCGGCTCGAGCAAATGATTCACGTTTCGAAAGCGCTCGACGCCAAACTCGAAGCAAAAGCTTTCGAGCTCGAAGCGTCCGATCCCGCCAAGGCCAAAGCCATCCGCGAAAGTGCATTGTTCTACGTGCGCCAGCGCACGACTGATCTGCTGACACAAATGGCGGTCACTGTGCAGGGTTATCTCGCGCTCGATCTTGTCAAGAAAAACAACGTCGAACTCGTCAAAGGCGTCGACCGCGCATCGACCACGACGGTTTCGGCGCTGCGCACGGCTGTGACCGTCGCGCAGGCAATGACCAACCAGAAACTGGTGCTCGCCCAGATCACGGCGCTGAACACGACAACAGCGAACATCATCGATTCGACGGGCGCAATGCTGAAACAGAACACAGCTGCGATCCATGAGCAGGCCGCTGGCGCCACGATCCCGCTCGAAACCCTGAAGCGCGCCTTTCAGAATATCTACGACACGATGGACGCGATCGACGTTTTCAAAGCGAAATCGCTTGTTTCGATGAAAACGACAGTCGATGCGCTTTCGAGTGAAGTCGAAAAGTCGAAAGGATACATCGCTCGTGCCGAAGGGGCGTCGCAAGCGCGCCTCACGGCGAGTGAAACCAACAACCCGTTTGCGCCGGTCTGATGAACAGTACCGACGAAATCATCGCAAAGGCCGAAGCGACGCTTTCGCGGGTGACGTCTCCGCCGAAATATTCGTCGCGCGTCCGGGCGGCGCAGCGCCGGTCGGCAGTGCGCAAAGCCAGGCGGGTTTTCGCAACGGTGGTCGCGATTTTCATTGCGATGTTCATCATCGGGCTGATCGTGCCGATCGGCACGACGGGCGTCATGATCGGCGTCCTCCTGATGGTTCTTGCCTCGCTCGGCATTATCATGCTGCCTGGCGAACGCCTGCCCGATGCGGCTGCCTTGCCGACAACCGCGCTGGCTCAACTGCCGCTTAAAACCGAAGCCTGGCTTGTGTCACAACGCGCCATGCTCCCGGCGCCCGCGCAGCAGCTGAGCGACGGCATCGGCCTTAAACTCGAGGCGCTCAGCACCCAGCTTCAGGCGCTGAACGAAAACGAACCTGCGGCCGCCGAAATCCGTCGTCTCATTGCCGACGAGCTACCCGAACTCGTGCGCGGTTACGGTCGCGTGCCCGACGCGCTGCGCCGCGCGAACACCGATGGCATCATTCCCGAAAAGCAACTGATCGACGGGCTTTCAGTCGTCGACAGCGAATTGTCGCGGATGAGCGAACAGCTTGCACGCGGCGATCTCGAAAAACTCGCGACGCAAGGGAAATATCTCGAACTCAAATATCAGGGCGATCCGCTCGGCTGAGTGCCGGAATGTGCCGATTGCCCGACGACTGATCTGGATCTTTCGATTAAATCGTTTTAGAAAAACACAGGGTCGCCGATCCGGAGCGATGGCAAACATCGCCGTTACGGGAGAGGCAAGATGGACCGACTTGATACTGATAAACTGCACGCCTTCGTCGGCAAGATGCTCGGTGATCTCGGTGGTGCCTATAGTGTGCCGACGGCGCGCATCGGATACCGGCTGGGGCTGTTCGCTTCATTACAAGATGATGGACCGGCGACAGCCGCTGAACTGGCTGCTCGCAACGGACTCGCCGAACGTTATGTCCGGGAATGGGCAATGGCGCAGGCAGCGAATGGCTATGTCAGCTACGACAAAGCGAGCCAGCGCATCAGCCTCACGCCTGAACAGGCGATGGTTTTCGCGGTAAAGGACAGCCCGGTCTATCTTGAAGGTGCCTTCGACCTTGCAGCCGCGATGATCGAAGGTGAGTCGAAAGTAGAGGAGGCCTTCAAGACCGGCGACGGCGTCGCCTGGGGTGACAGCGCGGGCTGCCTGTTCTGCGCGGTCGGCGCTTTTTTCCGCCCCGGCTATGTTAACAGCATTGTTCAGGCATGGCTCCCGGCGCTCGATGGCATGGCCGACCGGCTGCACGCGGGCGCCAAGGTCGCCGACGTCGGCTGTGGCGTCGGATTTTCAACGTTGCTGATGGCACAAGCCTATCCAAACAGCCGGTTCACTGGTTACGATTTCCATGCGCCGTCCATCGAACAGGCCAATGCTCATGCCAAAGCGCACGGCGTTGCCGATCGCGTGCGGTTCGAAACAGTCGCCGCCAAGGAAATCGCCGAACGCGATTTCGACCTGATCACGATGTTCGATTGCCTGCACGACATGGGCGACCCTCGAGGCTGTGCCGCGCACATGCGAACGCTGCTAGCCGACAACGGGACGTGGATGCTTGTCGAGCCGATTGCCGCAGATCACCCCGACGGCAGCCTCGACAGTCCGGTGACGCGACTTTACTATAACGCATCGACCATGATTTGCGTGCCGACATCGCTCGCGCAGGAAGTCGGCACTGCACTGGGGGCTCAGGCGGGCGAGGCGAAGCTGACCGACGTGCTTGCCGGCGCAGGATTTTCGCACGTGCGACGCGCAGCCGAGGGGCCGTTCAACATGGTGCTCGAAGCACGGCCGTGATGGTCAGGGCGCGCAGACCCTGATCGCTTCCGGTTCCGGTCTTGCGCCGGTCGGCTCGAACGCCGCAAGATAGCCTCCGGCTGCGGGCATCGCCTGAAAATCGACCATCTTGTATCCCACAGCAGCGAATTCGCACTGCAGCAGCTTTGGCGGCGTGCCATGCTGATTGGTCGGTCGATTGGCATCGACGACAATGACGCGACCGCCTGCTCGGGTTGCGGGACGCAGATTCCAGAGGAACGCGTAAGGCGACGCGATCTCGTGATACATATGCACCAGAAATACCCGATCGAAGCTGTTCGCCGGAAGCCCGGGATCATCAGGCGTGCCAAGCTTGACAGTGACAGTTTCGAGCTTGTCGCGTTCGACGCGCTCGGCAAGCTGGTCGCGGACCTCTGGGATGATGTCCTGCGCGAGGACGCGGCCCTTTGCCCCAACGCGGGCCGCAAGGCGGATCGTGTAGTAGCCCTCGCCCGCGCCGATGTCGGCGACTGTCATGCCCGGCTTGATCCCCGCCCGGTCCATGACCCCGGTCGACTCACCCGCTTTGTCGCGGCTGTCTTCGTCCGACCAGCGCGCCGATACAATGGCAGCCACAGGGCGTGACGCCGCAGGAAACACCGACGATTGAGGCTCGCGCGCTGCCGTCCCGCTGTTGCAGGCCATCAACAGCAACGGAAGTGCAAGCGCCAACCTCAATCCACATCCTCCACCACGACACGCTCGCCCGTTACACGCTGCGACAGAGCCGCTGCCATAAACCGGTCGAGGTCGCCGTCCAATACATTGCTCGGTGAACTCGATATGACACCCGTTCGCAAGTCTTTCACCATCTGATACGGCTGCATGACATAAGATCGGATCTGGTGTCCCCAGCCAATGTCGGTTTTCGATGCGGCATTGGCATCGGCTTCGGCTTCGCGCTTCTGCAACTCGTTTTCATACAGCCGCGCGCGCAGCTGGTTCATGGCTTCAGCCTTGTTCTTGTGCTGGCTGCGCTGGTTCTGGCACTGCACGACGATGTTCGTCGGGATGTGCGTGATCCGCACAGCACTGTCGGTCGTGTTGATGTGTTGCCCGCCTGCGCCGGAAGCACGAAATGTATCGATGCGAAGATCACTTTCGACGATCTCGATGTCGATGTTCTCATCGACAACCGGGTAAACCCAGACGCTGGCAAAACTTGTCTGTCGTTTATCGCCGCTGCCGAACGGGCTGATCCGCACCAGCCGGTGCACGCCGCTTTCGGTTTTGGCATAGCCATAGGCGTTTTCGCCTTTGACCAGATAAGTGACCGATTTGATCCCCGCCTGATCGCCGGCATGATAGTCGATCGTCTCGACTTTCATTTTGTGCCGCTCGGCCCAGCGCATATACATGCGTCCGAGCATTTCGGCCCAGTCATTGCTTTCGGTGCCACCGGCACCAGCGTTGACCTCGATATAGGTATCGTTGGCATCAGCCTCGCCGGCCAGTAGCGCAGCCACTTTGTCGCGCTCGGCCCGCTCGGCCATGACCGCGAGCTGCGCAACACCTTCATCGACCATGGCTTCGTCGCCTTCGGCTTCGGCCATTTCCATGAGTTCGACAGTATCATCGAGTTCGGCCTGGATTGCGCGCGTCGCCCCGATGGCTTCCTCGAGCCGCCGCCGCTCACGCATCACGATCTGCGCTGCTTTCGGATCGTTCCACAAAGTGGGGTCTTCGACTTGCGCATTCAGCTCTTCGAGCCGCGCCAGCGCGCGGTCCCAGTCGATGAACCGTCGTAAAAGCGCGAGTGCTGCCGTAACCTGATTGATGTGACCCTGCGCTTCGGCGCGCATATATAATTCCTAAATGCTGATATGCGCGGCGTTAGTAAATTCCGCCCTGCTTCTCAAGGAAATCGCTGTCGGCGCGTCCCGACGGTGCTGTCTGGCGCACCACAGTGGTGGGTTTGGCAGCAGCGACGGGGACAACATCCTTTCCAATCGAGCGGCGCGGTTCGCTTTCGGGTTTGAAAGCTTCCCAGATAACGGCGGCCTTGGGATCGGTATCGACCGGAAACGCACCATAAACGCGCTTGCCCGAGCGTCGATCGATGCGGACCATGCGAACGCCGCCTGCTGCGCGGAACGGTTTTACAGGCATACCGGCCATGGCGGGCTTTGCAAACGCCTTGAAAATCGGCGCGGCGATTACGCTGCCTTGGGCGCCACCACCCATCGATCGAGGCTGATCGTAACCCAGATAGACGCCTGCAACGAGATCAGCCGATCCCCCGACGAACCAGACGTTCGTCGGCCCGGTGGTTGTCCCTGTCTTTCCAAAAATTGGCCGATTCAAGTCGCGCAACACCGTCGCGGTCCCGCGCTGGATCACGCCTTCCGTAATGTGTATCATCTGATAGGCGGTCATCGGGTCCATAATCTGTTTGGTGCGACGCGGCGGCCGCGGCATTGCCTTGCCGTCCCATTCGGCCATGTTGCAATTTTCGCAGGGCCGCGTGTCCATCCGGAAGATGACCTTGCCGCGACGGTCCTGAACGAAATCGACCAGCGACGGCGTCAGGGCGCGGCCATTGTTCGCCATGATCGAATAAGCATTGACCATGCGCATGACCGTTGTGTCGCCCGCGCCCAGCGCCATGGCGAGCACCGCGGCATAGGGCTTTCCTGGCTCGCTGATGCCCATGTCGGCTGCCAGCTTAACGATATTTTTCATGCCCGTCTGACTTGCCGCACGCACTGTCATCAGGTTGCGCGATTGCTCGATTCCCCAGCGCATTGTCTGCGGCCCCGCCCCACTCATATTGCCGAAATTGCGGAAGCATTTCTGGCCCAGCCGCGCGCCCTGATAAACGCAAAACGGACCATCGACGATGATCGATGCCGGCGTCATGCCGTGATCGAGCGCAGAGGCATAAGCGATCGGCTTGAACGTCGATCCGGGTTGGCGCAGTGCTTGAGTCGCGCGGTTGAATGACTGGATGCGTGCGTCGAACCCGCCCTGCATTGCCAAGACTTGGCCGGTATGCGGGTTTTGCGCGACCATGCCACCGGAAACCTCAGGCACGTTACGCAATGCCCACTGCGAACCGTTCGGTGCAACAGCAATCACGTCGCCCGGATTAAACACATCAAAGGCAGGACTGGCAGTGCCCCGTCGCGGCGTCTGTGCCGCGCTCGAGGGCAGCACGCCAGTCGTTCCGTCGACGAAACCGATCTGCGCTGTGCCTATATCCTTTGAAACAACAACAGCAGCACGCCAGTTGTCATAGGTGAGGCCGATGTTGGCTGCAGCAAATGCCCGTTGCCAATTCTCGGCGATATTGACCTTG
>JANODH010000174.1:0-7224 GCA_031412595.1 Sphingomonas sp.
CGCGCGCTGATCGACGCGCTCACTGATTATCTCGGGCCGCTCGACGATCTCACCGCGAAAACGCGCGACTGGGCCAGCGCCACATTTGTCGGCATGCAGCATGACATGGCCTTTTGCTGCACAGCGGATGCCGCGCGGATCAATGCGCTGCCCGATGTCGACCTGCCGATGGCGGGGCATTTCGTTGCCGATCTCGTGTTGGTCTCGTCGCAGGCGCAGGGGCCGTATCACTATGTCGTGGTCGAAGTGCTGACGGTTCGTGAATAGACTGCTCGTGTGAACTTCGCTCAGGCGGGCATCAGCTTTTTGAGCAAGCGGCGCACCGTGACGATCAAGGCAATCGAGCCGATCGCAACCCCGGCGGCGACGATGATCGCGAGAACCGGACTGGCGAGCGCGGCGATGACAAGGCCGGTCGCGGTCACGTCCTCGCCGGTCGAGACGACCACGTTGCTGAACGGTTCGGGGCTGGCGTTGACGACCGCGCGCGACCCGGCTTTCGCCGCATGACCCATCAGCGCCGCCCCGCCGCCGAGCAGCAGCGTGACGACTTGCCAGGTCGGATCATTGGCATCGACGACAGCAAGCGCCAGCAGCGCGCCGCCGACCGGGCGAATGGCGGTATGCACGGCATCCCACAGCGAATCGATCCACGCGACTTTGTCCGCCAGAAATTCGGCGATGACGCCGACACTCGCCGCACCGATCACCCACGGGCTGCTGAGCACTTGCAGCGCTTTCAGATGTTCGGGGAGGGCGATCCAGCCGAATTGCATCGCAAGCCCCGTTGCGAGCACACACAGATACACGCGCCAGCCCGACAAAAGGCTGAGGCTGGCGGCCGTGCCGATCAGGCTGATCAGATCCACACGGCAAACGCTGCCACGGTCTTTGCGCGTATGCAATCTTGTGGTTAGGCAAGTGGCATGGAAGACAGTTTCATTCCGGCAGCCACGCTCGTGTTATTTCGCGACAGCGATGGTGCGGATGAGCACCTGTTCGTCGAGCGCGCGGGGACGATGGCATTTGCGGCGGGCGCGATCGTTTTTCCCGGCGGGCGGGTGGATGCAGGCGATCGGCTGATTGCCTCGCATTTCCCCGATTATGATCCCGATGATGCTGCCGCGCGCGTGGCCGCGATTCGCGAAACGATCGAGGAAGCGGGTGTTGCAGTGGGCTTCGACGCCATGCCCGATGCGGCAACCCTGGCAACGATGCGGGCGCAGCTGATCGACGGCGCGGTGTTCGCTGACGTGATTGCGGCGGCGGGACTGCGCCTCGATCTGTCCGCGCTGACCTGGTTTGCGCGCTGGTGCCCCAACATGCGCGAAACGCGCAATTTCGATACGCGCTTTTTCCTCGCGCGTTTTCCCGATGGTGCGCCGGTTGCCGAAGTCGACGCGACCGAGAATGTCCGGCTGTTCTGGGGCACGGCACAAAGCGTGCTCGACGACGCCGATGCCGAAAAAGTGCGAATCATCTTTCCGACGCGGCGCAATCTGGAGCGACTCGCACAGCTCGGATCTTATGACGCAGCGCTGGCGCAGGTTACGGTGACGCCGCCTGAAAAAATCATTCCGTTTCTCGAAGAGCGCGACGGCGAGCGTTATTTGTGCATTGCCGAGGGCCGCGGCTATCCGGTCACGGCGGAGTTGCTCGCATCCGCCAAACGCGGCTGACTTCTTCGATTCAGTTGGGCAGTGCGGTCGGCTCGATTTTTTCGACCCATTCAGGGTAGAACATCGGCTCGCGTGTCGACCAGCCGGGCGCGGTCGCGGCGGCTTCGCTGATCGACTGGAGCAGTTTGCGCCGTCGTTCGGGATGCAAATGGGGAAGAGCTGCGGCCGCACAAAATGCACCCGGCAGCCACGGCCGCGCACTCGCTCCGATCAGGCGTTCGTACAAAAAGCGATAGGCCCCGAAGCTCGGCAAGCGATCCTGACCGAGGTCAAATGCACTCATCGTAACCAGCGGTGCCATGAACGGCTCGACGCGATCGAGCCCTGAGTCCTCGGGCACATTGTTGCGCAGCGCATCAAGGCGCGCATAAAGCTTGGCTTGCGCATTGATGCTGGCCGTTTCGATCAGGTCGCGCGACCAGATATCGAGGGCGTCGGCGCGCCCCAGCCCGACATCGAGCGAGCGGCGGATATAGCGCTGCGTCGACGAGGGAAAGCTTGCAAATTCCTTCATTTCGGAAAGCGTGGCCGCACCGTCTGCGCCGCGTGCTGTGATCCCCATCGTCATTCGCTCCTTTGCCCAAAAGCGGTTCGCGGTTAAGCTTGCGCTTTATTGGTTAGCGCAAGCTTAATGACCGCATGGGATCATGGTTCGTGCTGCAATGCAATATGGAAATTCAGTGCTGTCATTGCGAGCACAGCGAAGCAATCCAGAGAGCACTGTTCAACTGGATTGCTTTGCTGCGCTCGCAATGACGGGAAGAAATTGGGGAGCTTCTGTTGCCCGGTGCTCCCCGTACCGCTGGTTTCCACTTCTGTTGCCCGGTGTGGTCCGTACCGCGCTAAGGCTTTATAACTTCATCCGTGAGGACTTAGTTACGCAGCAATCGCGAGGGCCTCGTTATCGTTGGCACCTATTGGTTTTGAACGGTTTTAAGGCGCATTCAGGCCTGGCAAAAATACCGCTTTTCAACACACGTCGATCCTAGTTCGGCCCCGTCAGGACTTCCGCTTTCACGAAAGTTTTGGTGGAGCCGCCGGGTACCGCCCCCGGGTCCGCTGCGTCTATGACACGACATCATTCATCGCCATCTCCGGACGAATCCGGCTTCTGCAGTATAGACCGGCCCCGGTAAATTAAAAGACTTGCCGAAACTTGCTGTTCAGAATGATCGGGTTAAGAGCAATAATGCTTACCCAACGCTCTCGCTATGCGCTGCGCGCAATGCTCGTTCTGGCCAGTGAAACGACAGGGGGACCGCCGCTTCCCATGAGCCGGATTGCCGACGAAGCGCAGATCCCGCGCAAGTTCCTCGAAATCATTCTTGGCGAATTGCGCAATGCCGGTTTTGTCGTTTCCACGCGTGGCAAATCGGGCGGATTCCACTTGGCCCGCGCGGCGCATCTCATTTCGTTCGGCGACATCATTCGCACGATCGAAGGGCCGCTGGCCCTCGTCCCCTGTGTCAGCCGGACGGCGTATAAACGGTGCAAGGACTGTCGCAGCGAAGCCACCTGCGCCATCCGCCGCGCCATGATGATCGTGCGCGACGATACCGCGCGGATCCTCGACGGCACGAGCCTTGCCAGCGCCACTGCCGAAGATCTGGCTGCCGCTTAACCCGGCGTCTGGCTGTTGTTTTTCAAGCCATCACGGATTTCGCGCAGGAGCAGGATATCTTCGGGCGTCGCATCGTCGACATGCCGTGCAAAGGCTTTGTTCGCCGCTTTCACGATCATGAAAATGACCCAGGCAAGAATGACGAAATTGATTATTTCGGTAATGAAATGACCATAGGCGAAAACGGGAACACCGGCGGCTTTCATGCCCGCCAGTGTTTCGGGCGTGCCGGCGGGTATGCTGGTGATCGGGGCGTACATATTGGCAAAGTCGATACCCCCGGTAAGCAGACTGAGGATCGGATTGATGAAATCGTCGGTGAGCGCCGTCACGATCTTGCCGAATGCCGCGCCGATGATCACGCCGACAGCGAGATCGAGAACATTGCCCTTGTTGATGAACGCTTTGAATTCGGAAACGATGCTCATGACCTGCCCCTCGCTTGGTTATCGCTGACAATGCCACCGGTACGCTTGATTGCAACCCGGGCGTGCGATCCCTTGAAACGAATTGCGCGATTACCAACATATTGTGTATTAGCCTTGCAGAACACCATGACTGGAGACCGTGCATGACCATCGACCGTCGCTTTGCCTTGCTTGCCCCGCTCGCTGCTGTCTCGCTGGCCGGGTGCGGCATTAACTCGATTCCGACGGCCGAGGAAAATGCCAAGGCGAAATGGGCAAACGTTCAGGCCGATTATCAGCGCCGTGCCGACCTGATCCCCAATCTCGAAGCGACGGTCAAAGGCTTTGCCAAGCAGGAGCGCGATGTTCTGATCGCGGTTACGCAAGCGCGCGCTGCTGCGACCGCAACGGCGCCGGGCCAGCCGGTCGACCCGACCGATCCGGCCCAAGTCGCCAAATTCCAGGAAGCGCAAGGCGCGGTTTCGGCCGCCTTGCTCAATATCCGCAACATTACGGAGGCTTATCCGGAGCTGAAATCGAACACCAATTTCCTTGCGTTCCAGTCGCAGCTCGAAGGCACCGAGAACCGTATCAACGTTTCGATCAAGGATTATAACACCGCGGTGCAGAGTTATAACACGACGATCCGGACCTTTCCCGATGCGATCGGTGCCAAGATTTTTTACGGATCGAAACCGATGGTAACCTATACCGCGACGGCGCCGAATGCCGACCGTGCGCCGAAGGTTTCGTTCTGATTAAATGTGCCGTCACCCTGAACGCGTTTCAGGGTCCATGCCCGAAGCAAATGAAAGCGGTGAGTGTTGTGCGATGGATGCTGAAACAAGTTCAGCATGACGGCTGGTGGGGTTTGGTCGTTGCGATCCTTATCGGATTTGCAGCACCCGCAGCCCATGCGCAGACCTTTCCGCCGCTCGCTGGCGAACCGGTCGTCGATGCAGCGAACCTGCTCGATCCCGCACAGGAGTTGGCGCTGAACACCAAGCTGAAAGCGCTCGAGCAAGCCACCGGTCGACAGCTTGCGGTCGCGACCATCCCCGATCTCGAAGGGCGTGACATCGCTGATTACGGCTATCAGCTTGGCCGTGCCTGGGGCATCGGCAAGCAGGGCGTGAACGACGGCGTTGTTTTGATCGTCGCGCCGAACGAACGGCGGACACGGATCGAAGTCGGCTACGGGCTCGAGCCCGTGCTGACCGATGCCTATTCGAGCGTCATCATCAACACAGTGATGATCCCGCGCTTCAAGACGGGCGACTATCCGGCCGGCATCGATGCGGGCGTCGATGCGATTGCGCAGCAAATCCAGTTGCCGCCCGAAGAAGCCGCAGCGCGAGCCGCACAGGCACAGGCGCAGCAATCGGAAAGCGGCGGCAGTGCCATACCGGGCTTCCTGATGCTGATTTTCATCGGCTTGTTCGTGATCCTGCCGATGCTAAGCCGCCTCGGCGGGCGACGGCACCGCGGCGTCGCGAGCGGGATCGGCGAAGTCATCCTTTGGAGCGCGATCAATGCCGCTGTAAACAGCCGCGGCGGCGATAACGACGGCGGCGGCTGGGGCGGTGGTGGCGGTTTCGGGGGCGGGGGTGGTGGTGGCTTTTCGGGCGGCGGCGGATCGTTCGGCGGCGGCGGCGCATCGGGGGGATGGTGATGCCCGTTAGTCCTGTCGATCATGTCCGCCTGAGTGAGGCTGTTCGCAATGCCGAAGCCGATACGGCGGGCGAAATCGTGACAATTATTGCCGATCGCTCGGATGCCTATCACGATGTCGGGCTGCACTATGCAGTTCTTGCGATGCTGGTCGTGCCGGTCCTGTTCGCAGCTTTTCCGGCATGGCCCGATGCGATCCTGGCGATGGTGACGAGTGGCTGGGGCGAGCGCGATATGCCGGCGCATTATGTGCTGGTCTTTTTCCTGATGGCGCTCGTTTTCCTGGTCGTGCGTTATGCGCTGGCAATCATGCCGCTTCGACATGCGCTCACGCCGAAAGCCACGCGGCGGCGGCGCGTGCGGCGGCGGGCGATCGACTTGTTCAAAGTCGGCACCGAAAAGCGGACAACGGGGCGGACGGGCATTTTGATTTATCTGTCTATGGGTGAACATATGGCCGAAATCGTCGCCGACGAAGCGATCTATACGCGTGTTGCCGATACCGAATGGGGCGATGCCATGGCAGCGATGATCGAGCATGTCGCTGCGGGACGGGTCACTGACGGCATGATTGCAGCCGTGGAGCGCGTCGGCGTGATTCTCAGCGCGCATTTGCCGCGCGCGGTCGACGATAAGAACGAACTTTGCGATCGGGTGATCGAGCTTTGAATCCCGACGACGAGGAAATCGTCTGGCAAGGCAAATATATCACGACCAAACGCCGGGGCCCGTGGGAATATGTCGGGCGGGCCCGCGGGATCGGCGCGGCCGTCATTCTCGCGATCGAGGACGGACATGTTTTGCTGGTCGAGCAGTATCGCGTGGTGCTCCAGGCGCGGTGTCTGGAACTGCCTGCTGGCTTGGTCGGTGACGAAACCGCCGGCGAAAACGTCTTACAGTCGGCGGCGCGCGAACTCGAGGAGGAAACCGGATATCGCGCCGATGCAATCGAGATCATCGGAACGTTCGCGTCGTCGCCCGGGATGGTCAGCGAGACGTTCACGCTGGTCCGCGCGCATGGGTTGACGCGTGTGGGCGACGGCGGCGGGGTTCACGGGGAGAATATTGTTATCCACCGTGTCGCGCTGGCGGACGTGGCGGATTTCATTGCGGCCAAGCGAGACGAGGGCGTTGTGATCGACGTCAAAATGCTGGCGCTGTTGCAATTCAGCTGATTGTTGTTATAACGGTCGTATGAACATGCCGCTGAAAGTCATCAAGATCGGGAATTCGATGGGCGTCGTCTTGCCAAAAGAGCTGCTTAAAACGCTTGGCGCCGAAGCGGGTGATTTTGTCGAGGCGACAACGCATGGCAATAGTATCGAACTCAAGCCGCACCGTCCCGATTTTGAAGCACAGATGGCCGTGGCACGCGATGTGATGGAGCGCCGCAAGCTGGCGTTGCGCGAACTCGCCAAGTAATCATGACTGACTGGATTTGGGTCGCGACCGACGTCGCGCTGGCGGCGCATCGCGAGCAGTTGGCCGAACATGGCGGCGGGGAAGGTGTCCGTGACGAGCGTTTGCTCGACAGCGCCATGGCGCGCGCGCCGAATCTGGCGGCTTATGGCGAGCCCGATGCAGCGGCACTGGCGGCCACTTATGCCTATGGAATCGCGCGTAACCATCCCTTTGTGGACGGTAACAAGCGCACTGCTGCGGTGGTCAGCGAAACGTTTCTTGTGCTTAATGGCTACGCGTTGAACGCCACCGATGCCGAACTGGTTGTTGCTTTTCTGGCACTTGCCGCGGGCGAACTGTCCGAAGACGAACTTGCCGACTGGTTCAGGACGCGGTTGATCGGCGCCTAATGCACGAAGCGCGCGACGACGTCTCTGTACGATCG
>JANODH010000175.1:0-9002 GCA_031412595.1 Sphingomonas sp.
CACGCCAGTCTCACTGTCGCGCGCATGCAGCGCCGTGCTCGGCACTGCTTCGGCATCCTCGACCCAGACGTCCCCGACGATCCAGGGTAGCGGATAGGTATGCGCATCGGGGCGCAACGGGAAATCGTCGTTGCCGTAAAAATGCGTCCAGGCAATGCCGCCATGCTCGGTCGCCCAGTAGCTGTTAATGTACTGCGGGGTAACATGCGCCATCCCGAAGGCCTGAACCGATGGTGACGTCGGCTCGGCGCAGAACGTCGCCACGCGCAGCCCGCGCATGTCGTAACGCTGGAGATCGGCGAGGTTCGACGGATCGGACATAACGGATTTCAGGAATGTTACACCAGCTTTGAAAATCGTGACGTCGTGCCGCTCGATCATCGATGCGAAGCGCCCTGCATGCGGGAAAACCGGCGATCCTTCGGAAACGACACTGGTAACCCGCGTCATCAGCGGCGCACAGATCAGATAGCTCTGCCCGGTAATCCAGCCCGGATCGGCCACCACAAACAGGGCATCGCCCGGCCGTGCATCGAACGACACTTTCATCGTGTGCGCCACGCCCGCAGCATAACCATGAGCATGAACGATGCCCTTGGGCTTTCCCGTCGAACCCGATGTGTAAATGAAGAACATCGGATAATCGGCATCGACGGGCAGCGGTTTTGACGATGCCCAGACCGCGCGAACGAAATCCTGATCGGAAAGTGCAAGCAATTCGGCTTGCGACGTCACGGCAAAACCGGCCTCGCGTGCTTTCGTAAGCAATGTCTCAAGCGCCGCATCAGTCAGCTCGTGGCTCCACTGGTCACGCTCTTCGCGCCATATGACGTCGGGCTGCGCCGTGTGCCGGACCACGATCACCGTCTCGACGCGCGGCGGCAATGTCACCAGACTCGACGCAATGGCGATCCGCGCGCGCGCAGCGTCTGTGGCACTGATGCGTCCCGCCTTGCCGAGCGTCGTCAGCGCGCGCCCGACACCGCGCATCACGTCCGACCGTTCGACAGTGACTTCACCGGCAAGCGTGTCACGGACTGTTTCGAGAATCGTTGCAGAATCGGCTTCCGGCAAACCGAGGTCTGTGTCGGCAAGGATCGACAGCGCAATGCCGACCGGCACGAAATTGTCGAGCGCCGGATCGGTATAGGCATTTTTGAACGCTGCGACTTGCGCATTGCGGTAGCTGCCGTCGGTCGTAACAACGACACGCGCGCCGGCGTCGCTGATCCGGTCCGACAATGTCTTGTCGCTGAACCCGCCGAACACGGCAGTATAAACAATGCCCAGCCGCTTGGCAGCCTCGGTCCAGAATATCTGAGGCACGATGCTCGGCATGTTGAGCGCAATGCGGTCGCCTGCTTTCAGCCCAAGCGCCTCCAGCGCCAGCGCACATTTTGCCGTTTCGAGGAGCAATTGCTTGCGCGACACACTGAAGCAATCGACCGGCGCCCCTTTGCCGCCGCCCGCGGACATATCCCAGCGATCGCCTTCGAAAATCAGCGCGGCTTCATCGCCATGGCCGCTCAGCACATGCCGATCGACTTCACTGAAACAGGCATTGGTCCGCCCGCCGACGAACCACCGCCAATGCGGAGGCTCCGACGCGTCGAAAGCCGTTGTCCACGGCGCGAAATCTGCGGGGAGGTCTGCGACGATAGTCTCACAGACCTCGGCATCCCAGCCGGTCCAGCGACCGTCATCGCCGCAACTGAGCCATGCGCCCGCATCACCGACGCCGGAGACAAACCAGTGCATCTCTCGCGCGGCGATGTCGCCGTGAAAGGTGCCGGGATCGGCCAGCACGTCTGCCCGCATCGCGTCCCAGTCTTGACGGGTCGAAACGGGATTATGACGAGCGGACAAAACGTCAGAATGCGTCGACGCTGCTACCATACTCGAATCGTTCCCCGTTAGTGGCGTCTACCCAAGCTGATAAATCGAACCTTGGCAACACCGGCTGAGGTCGCTTCGCGATGCCGTAACGTCAGAGCGCCGATCCGGCTTTGGGTCAAGTTACACGGCCTGTCCCGACACCCTCGGGATCCCACCTTTCATGCAGGATAACATCGCATAAAACGGAAATCGCCTGGGTTACATCGACGTCCGTCAGGAAAAGCGGCGTAAAACCGAAGCGCAAGATGTCAGGCGCGCGGACATCGCCGATTACGCCCCGAGCTTTCAGCGCATGCATCACGGCCCGAGCATGCGGATGACGAAACGAAACCTGACTTCCCCGACGCGCCGGATCGCGTGGCGACGCAAGCACCAGATCAGGGCAGCGCGCTTCGACACCGGCAATGAATGCCTGACTGAGTTCGATCGACCGGCGACGAACATCGTGCAGGTCGACATCGTCCCAGACATCGAGCGCCGCATCGAGCGCCGCCAGCGCGAGGATCGGCGGCGTCCCGACGCGCATTCGCTCGATACCCGTGCCCGGACGATAGTGGGGCTCGAAAGCAAAGGGTTCGACGTGCCCCATCCAGCCTGAAAGTGCAGGCATAGCCACGTCGACATGACGGTTGGCAACATAAATGAATGCGGGCGCGCCCGGCCCCCCGTTCAGATATTTATACGTGCAGCCGACAGCGAAATCGACGTCGGTCGCGACAACATCGACCGCCATCGCACCGGCCGAATGCGCGAGATCGCAGATCACGACGGCGCCCACAGCATGCGCTTGCTTCGTCAAAGCGGCGATATCGTGCAGACGGCCGGTGCGGTAATCGACTTCGGTCAGCATCAGCACGCCGACGTCCCCGGTGATTGCGTCGGCGACCTCTTCCGGGTCAACGACGTGCAAGCGGTATTGGGGCCCCAGTGTCGCCAGCAAGCCTTGCGCTATATAGAGATCGGACGGAAAATTGCCGCTGTCGGACAGTACGAGGTGTCGGTCTGGCACCAAGGCCAGCGCTGCTGCAAGCGCCTGATAAAGCTTGATCGACAGGGTATCGCCCATCACGGTCGTGCCCGGCGGTGCACCGATCAAACGGCCGACGCGATCACCGATGCGCCGCGGCGCGCCCATCCAATCAGCGGCATTCCAGGCACCGATCAATTGCGTGCCCCATTCGGCGGTCATGACGTGCGCGACACGCGCGGGGACGGCAGCGGGGAGCGGGCCAAGCGAGTTCCCGTCGAGGTAAACGATGCCTTCGGGGAGATTGAATAGCGCGCGCGTCGCTGCAAAATCGGTCATGGTCGGCAAATGTCCGGGTTTGGCGGCAGCCGTCAACCGATTATGGTCCGTCCATGACTGACTGGGACGACGCTTATTCAAATGCAGCGCACATCCTCGACAGCGCACGCTGGCCAGCTGCATGGACCGACCCTGCGAGGACCTTTCGCACTTTGATGGTCGACGCTGATCGCGCCCAGATTGATTTTCCATACGGGCAAACCGACCGTCAGCGGCTCGATCTGTTCCACCCGGTGGCAAAGCCCCTTGGCCTGCTCGTCTTCGTGCACGGCGGTTACTGGCTATCATTCGACAAAAGCTATTGGTCACATTTTGCACGAGGGGCTGTCAATCGGGGGTTTGCCGTCGCTGTTCCGTCCTACCGACTCTGTCCCGAGGTCAGGATCGGCACCATCGCCGAAGACATCGCGGCTGCCGTCAATACGGCTGCTGGACTTGTCGACGGGCCCGTCATGCTCGCTGGGCATTCTGCGGGCGGACAGCTTGTTGCGCGACTCGCGACAAGGACCACGCCTCTTTCCGAACCGCTGCGGCATCGATTGCGCCGTGTGACGCCAATCTCGGGTCTGCACGATTTGCGGCCACTGATGCGGACTGCAATGAACAAAAATCTGCAGATCGATGAAAACGAGGCCAACAACGAAAGCCCGGCGCTGCTCTTACCGCTTCCCGGCGTAACGGTTACGGCATGGGTCGGCACCGACGAACGCCCCGAATTCGTCCGGCAAAGCGAAATATTGGGGCAGGCATGGCCAAACGTCGATGTGCGGCACGTGGCCGGTCGGCATCACTTCAATATTCTCGATCCGCTCTGCGACGCGAACTCACCGCTCACGAAAACCGTACTCGGGCTTTGATCGGCGAATTATTGCAACCGGCCTACGACAAGCGGGGCAATCCGCTTCGCCATGACATCGATCCCATTTGCATTGGGGTGGATGCCATCGGGCAGCATCAGTCTTCGATCACCGATCACGTCCGCCAAAACAAAAGGATCGAGAGACGCGCCAAATTGCCGCGCCAGATCGGTGTAGATCGCGTCGAACGGCCGGGCATAATCCGGCCCCAGATTGGGTGGTGCGCGCATGCCTGTCAGCACAACCGGGATATCGCGCCGCTTAAATTCGTTCAGCATCGCTGTCATATTTGCGCGGGTTTCGGCGACGGGTATCTGACGCAGTACGTCGTTCCCGCCCAGCCCGAGCAGCACCAAGTCGGGCTTGCGCGGCAGATTATCGAGCGCGAAGTTTAGCCGGTTGCGCCCCGCCAGCGTTGTATCGCCAGAGACACCGGCATTGACGACCTTGGCATTGACCCCCTGCTCTCGCAGCCGTTGCTCGACCTTAGCCGGCATGCTCTCTCCTGTTTTCAGACCATAGCCGGCGTAAAGGCTGTCGCCGAACGCCAGGATCAGCCGCTCTGGCCCCTTCACGGCGACGGAGGCTGATGACGCCGCAATGCTCGGCGGATCGGGCCGATCGGTCACGGCGGCTCGGTCGCATCCGCCAAGCAATGCCACTTGGAGAAATGCCGCAGCGCACACATATGGCGAAAATCGAGATTTATCAGGCATGGACTTTGAACTCTTCCGTTAACGACCCCGATATGGTGATCGACGCACGTGGCGTCACCCTCGCGTTGGGCGACCCGCCGACACAAATTCTTCATGGGCTCGATTTGCAAGTGGCGCGGGGCACCAGCGTTGCTTTGCTCGGTCCGTCCGGATCAGGCAAATCATCGCTGATGGCAATCCTCAGCGGGCTGGAGCGCGCAAGCAGTGGCACCGTTCGTGTCGATGGTCTCGATTTCGGTGATTTGAGCGAAGATGGTCTGGCCCGGGCGCGACGCGGCCGGATCGGTATCGTGCTACAGGCCTTTCATTTGCTACCGACCATGACCGCGCAAGAGAACGTCGCCGTCCCGCTCGAACTTGCCGGTGTGGCCGACGCATTCGACCGCGCCGCCGCCGAGCTCAGCGCTGTGGGTCTCGGGAATCGGCTCGATCATTATCCCACGCAATTGTCGGGCGGTGAACAGCAACGTGTTGCCATTGCCCGCGCGCTTGCCCCGCGCCCTGCGCTCGTCTTTGCCGACGAGCCGACCGGCAATCTGGATACCACAACCGGAGCGGCAGTCATGGACTTGCTATTCGGAAGGCACGCCGATCTTGCCGCGACATTGTTCGTCATAACGCATGATGCCAACTTGGCCGCGCGGTGCGACCGCATCATCGAAATGGCCGATGGACGCATCGTTTCGGATAATCTTCAGTGAGCGAATGGGCACTGGCGGCAACGCTCGCCCGCCGCGATCTGCGCGCGCGTTTTCGCGGCCTGCGCTTGCTCCTGGTGTGTCTGTTCCTCGGCGTCGGCGCACTGGCGGCGATCGGAAGCCTTGCGAGTTCAATTAGCGGCGAGCTTGCGGCGCGCGGCCAGATTTTGCTTGGCGGCGATGTCGAATTCGAAATTGGCCAACGACGTGCCGAAGCCGATGAACAGAAAGCCATCGCTGCGCTTGGCCGGGTATCGGAAACGATCCGGATGCAATCGATGGCAATCAGTGCGGCACAGTCGGTCCCGGTCGAACTGAAAGCCGTCGACGCGGCCTATCCGCTTTATGGCCGCTTGCGCCTTACCGACGGTCGTCGTGTATCGGCGCCGCCCATCGATACGGCGTGGATCGGGGCTGCGCTCGTGGATCGGCTCGGCGTCGGTATCGGCGAGACCATTCGCCTCGGCAGCGCCACATTCCGGGTTGGCGGGATGATTGCCGAAGAGCCCGATCGGCTTGGCGAGGGCTTCACGCTGGGTCCGGTCGTGATCGTGTCGCTCGAAGGTATGGACCGCACCCGGCTCATCCAGCCGGGGAGTCTGTATCAGACCAAATACCGCATCCGGCGAGACAATGGCAATCCAAAGGCAATCGTTGCGACGTTTTCGAAGCGCTTTGCCGATGTCGGCTGGGAAACCCGGACGCGCGATCGCGCCTCGCCGGGGGCATCGCGCTTCGTCGATCGCATGGGCGAATTCCTGACGCTGGTCGGTCTTGCAGCGCTGGCGATTGCCGGTATCGGGATCGGCGGCGGCGTGTCGAGTTATCTTACCGCGCGTCGGCGCAACATCGCGACGCTGAAAGTCTTGGGTGCGACATCGAGGATTGTTGCGCGCGTTTACCTGCTCCAGATCGCCGCGGTCGCGCTTGCCGGGATTGCCGCAGGACTCATTGTCGGTGCGGCCGCGACGCCATTGCTTGTCTTGCTGGCAGGCGAAGCGCTGCCGGTTTCGCCCGATTTTGCCCTGCAGCTGCAGCCTTTGGCGCTCGCGGCGCTTTACGGCATGCTCATTGCGCTCGGCGCCGCTGCTCTGCCGCTCGGACAAGGTGCAGAGGTTCCCGCCGCCGCGCTGCTGCGCGGTGCCGTCGACGGACGCGATGGCGGACGCCGGGCTGCATTTGTCTGGATGGCCGTCGCGGCGGCGGGATTGATTGCGGTTGTTCTGCTGACATCCCCACAGCCGCTTTTGAGCGGCACGTTTCTGGCAAGCGTTGCGGCCGCGCTGCTTCTGCTCGCCGGGCTCGGCTGGGTCATTCGTGCTGGCGCCACGCGCCTCCCCCGCCCACGTCGCCCTCTTTTGCGACTGGCGATCGCCGGGCTTCATCGACCGGGCGCACGCACGGTGGCGCTGGTTGTCGCACTGGGGCTTGGTCTAACCCTGTTCGTTCTTTTAGCGGCTATCCGAACCAGCCTTGACGCGAATATCGCACGCACCGTTCCCGCACGTGCGCCGGCGCTGTTCGCGCTCGATGTCCCGCGCGACCGCGTGAGCGAGTTTACTGGCATTATCCGCAATGCTTCAGCACGCGCCGAAATCGCCACCGTGCCTTTACTGCGCGGGACTGTCGTCGCTTACGGGCGCACACGTGTTGCCGACCTCGACGAAATTCCCGCCGATGCGTTTATCCTGCGCGGCGAGCGCGGCATCACCTACGCTGCCGGTCTGCCGGTCGGTTCGACGTTGACAGACGGGAAGTGGTGGCCAGCCGATTACAGCGGACCGCCGCTTGTCTCGGTCGAAGCGGAACAAGCCAAAGCGCTCGGTCTCGCAATCGGTGACAGGATTACCGTCGCTGTGCTCGGGCAGGACGTTACGGCGCGCGTCACATCGTTTCGCACGGTCCAGTGGGACACCATGGGCTTTAACTTCGTGCTCGTCTTTTCGCCTCGGACATTTGCCGATTTCCCGCACAATTTGTCGGCGACAGTCAACATGCCTGCTACGCAAACCGGTGCCGTGATGCGCGCATTGCAGCCGCGTTTTCCCTCGGTCTCTGTCATCGAAGTCGGCGGTGTCCTGAAACAAGTGCAAGACGTGGTCCGACAACTGTCGACGGCAATCGCTGCCGCCGCAAGTGTTGCGATACTTGCGGGCATTGCCGTGTTGATCGGCGCGATTGCCGCCGCACGCGAAATGCGGACGTATGACGCCGTCATGCTCAAGGTTCTTGGTGCAACGCGCGCACAAATTCTCGGTGCACAAGCGATCGAATATGTCATGTTGAGTGCGATTGTTGCAGCCGCAGCACTGGGATTAGGGCTCGGTGCGGCCTGGTATGTCATTGTCATGATATTCGATTTCGTCTGGCTACCCGATATCATGGCAGTGTTGCTGACGCTGGGTGCAGGTGTCGGTCTTACAATGATTATCGGTTTGCTCGGCAGCCTCCCGATCCTTGCAGCGCGACCTGCCCGCGCGCTTCGCGCTCTTTAAGTCGCACGGAACAAACGGCGCGGCGAGCGGCTTGACAAAGTGAACGTTATCACGGAATAGTGAACGTTAACAATCGACGAGTCAAAATTTGACCGGACGAACGCGGGGAGGATGATCGGAATGACGATTTCACGAGTTAACGTGGCAACCCACCTTATGCTGGGTGCATCGGTCATGGCATTGTGTGTCGCTGTGCAGCCGGCTCTCGCGCAAGATCAGAGCGTTGCGACGGATGCGACCGAGGAAGAAATTGTCGTCACCGGCATTCGAGCGAGCCTTGCAGCCGCGCAGGACATAAAACGCGATGGGCAGGGAATTGTCGACGCTATTTCAGCCGAAGACATCGGCAAATTCCCCGATACAAACCTTGCCGAGTCACTTCAGCGCATTACCGGCGTGTCGATCGATCGCCAGAGCGGCGAAGGATCGACGGTAACGGTCCGCGGCTTCGGCCCTGAATTCAATCTGGTTGTCGTGAACGGTCGCCAGATGCCGACATCGACATTAGGTGATGGCTTCTCCGCGCCGTCATCGCGCAGCTTCGATTTTGGTAACCTTGCAGCCGAAGGTGTGGCCGGCGTCGAAGTCTACAAATCGGGCCGTGCCTCACTCCCGACGGGCGGCATCGGATCGGTCATCAACATCAAGCTGCCGCGTCCTCTGGATCGCCCAGGTTTCAAAGCAAGCCTCGGCATCAAGGGTGTCTACGACACCTCGCAATTATATGGCAACGATGTAACGCCGGAAGTTTCGGGCATCATCAGCCAGACCTTTGCCGATGACAAGATCGGGATCCTGCTCGCGGGTTCGTATCAGAAGCGCAATGGCGGTCAGGCTCAGTTTACGGTCGGCAACTGGCGGCCAGGTTATTCTGGCGCCGAAAACAACTGGGGCTCGCTGGCGCAAGCTGGCGACCCACGGTTTGCGAATATCCAGAACCGGCCTGATGCGACCGACATTTATCAGGTGCCTCAGCAGGCCGCGTATGACTTTTACGATTTCAAGCGCGAACGCATCAATGGCCAGGCTGTGTT
>JANODH010000176.1:0-5126 GCA_031412595.1 Sphingomonas sp.
TGTCCTATCGACCGCAAATTGCTTCTGGCCCGATTCCACGCACAGGAAGCAGGGCATCCGGTCGTAAGCGGCGCGGCTGCCTTTGCCGCAATGTGGCGCGCGATACCGTTGCTCCGGCCAATAGGGATGATTGCAAGAAACCCGTTGGTGCTTGCGCTGCTCGAGCGAGCTTATCTCGGCTTTCTGAAGATCAGGCCGCGTCTTCAGCGACTGGCGGGCGGTTAGCCGCCCCCATCGCTTCGTCGACCAGTCCCGTTCGCATCATGTACCAGTAAAGCAATATTCCGGGCACAGCGAGCAGCGTGGTCAGCAGATAAAAATCGACATAGCCGATCGTTTCGATCGTTGCGCCCGCCGTCGTGCCGGTAACAAACCGGCCGACAATGCTCGCCGCTGCTGAAATTAGGGCATATTGCGCGGCCGTAAAGCGAAGGTCGCACAAAGCTGAGAAATAGGCGACGACCACAACGCCGCCAAAGCCGCTGGCGGTGTTTTCGAAGCCGATTGCGGCCGCCATGCCAAGGTTCGAGTGTCCCGCTGCTGCAAGCCCCGCAAAGCTCAGATTGCTGACGGCCATCAGGATGAGCGCGACCATCACCGAGCGCTTCAGGCCAAGCCGGGCATAAAGGATACCACCGATGAATATGCCGATCAAATAAGCCCAAAAGCCGATGCCGACGTCGTAAAAAGCAATTTCATCGTTACTGAACCCGAGATCGTCGAACAGCAGCCGGAAGGTCAGGTTGGCGAGCGTATCACCGATCTTGTGCACGAGAATGAACAGCAAGACCAGAAACGCACCGCGCCGCTGCAGAAATTCGGCAAACGGGCCCCAGATCGATGCGAAGACTTCGCTGACGCCGCGTTTGGCAATCGTGACGACGCGCCGTGCCGGTTCGCCCATGATCAACCCGACGACGATTGCCGGCAGCGCGAGGCAGGCGCAGGCGAGGTAGCCCGCTGTCCAGCCATAGCGGGCAGCGACGACGAGTGCGAGCGCCGCAGCACCCGCCGACCCGATGCGCCAACCATATTGCGACATGCCCGAACCCGCGCCCAACTGGTGCGGCTCGAGCAACTCGATCCGATACGCATCGATGACGATATCGAATGTTGCGCCTGCAGCACCAACAAGGATCGCTGCATAAGCCGTCCAGATGATGTCGGCTTTCGGATCGGCAAAAGCCAGATTGGCGACTGCAGCAATCACGAACAGCCCCGACACGACCAACCAAGAAACACGCTGCCCCATCGCGCCGATGAGCGGCAAGCGGACGCCATCGACGACCCAGGCCCACAGCCATTTGAGGTTATAGACAAGGAAAGCGAGGCTGAACGCCGTGACGGTTTTCTTGTCGATCCCGTCCTGCGCAAGCCGCGTCGTCAATGTCGCTGCGATCATTGCGAACGGGAAACCCGACGATATGCCGAGGAACAAGGCAGCGAGCGGCGCAGGCTCGACATAGGGCTTTACGGCATCGATGAAGCCGTTTGCCCGTGTCGTCCCCGTCTCGCTCATTGCTAACCCCTTATAATTCGCGATAGTCTAACGCATTATGCTGTCAGGCCTAGCCCCGCAATGAACGCTCCCACCGCTGGTCAGCGCGCACTGGCGCAGACAATCGCTGCCAATACAGCAAAAGCTGGCGGTGGGATCACGCAAGTGTCTGCAACGGCATACACGTGCCGCGATCGCTATCGGGCTGAGCAGAAGCAGTTGTTTCGAGCGCTCCCGCTCGTGATTGCGCCATCGGCATTGCTTTCCCCCGGCACGGCATTACCGCATGATGGATTCGGGAAGCCCCTGCTGCTGACGCGCGACCGCGCGGGCGTGGCGCATGTTTTCCTGAACGTTTGCCAGCATCGCGGCACCCGGCTTGTCGAAGGCGATCGTCCGGTTTGCGCAAAACTGCTCGTTTGCCCCTATCATGCGTGGAGTTATGCGCTCGATGGCCGGCTCGCGGCGCTTCCCCGCCCCGATACGTTTCCCGGTCTCGACAAATCTGCGCACGGCTTGAAAGAACTGCCGAGTTTCGAAGCCGGTGGCCTGATCTGGTTCGCGTTCGATGATGCGGACTTCGCCGAGGCAGACACGCTCGGGACCGACTTCGATGCGTTCGGGCTGGCCGACATGCACTTGTTTGCGCGGCGGACACATGATGTCTCCGGGAACTGGAAATTGATCATGGATGCTTTCCTCGAAAGCTATCATGTGCAGCGGCTGCACAGCGGCAGCATCGGCCCGTTTTTCAAGGACGGTGTGACCGCCGGGGACACGATCGGCGATCACCGGCGCGCTGCTGTTGGCCGAAGTGAGCAACTCAGCAGTCTCGATCTCGACGACTGGCCCGCCGTGCGCCGCGCAATGACGTTCACTTATCAGCTTTTCCCCGGCGCAGTGATCATCGTCAGCCCTGATTACGTCAATCTGATGGTGTTGATGCCGCAATCCGAAAGCCGCACATTGGTCGAGGACTTCATGCTGATCCCCGAAGCGCCGGCGACCGAGAAGGCGCGCGAACATTGGCAACGCAGCTGGGATTTGCTCGACGGCCAGGTTTTCGGTGCCGAAGATTTCCGCGCAGTCGCGCTCGGCCAGCAAGGCCTCGCTTCGGGCGCCATCGACCGGATCACGCTCGGGACGCTCGAAACCGGCATTCGCTTGTTTCATGATTCGATCGAGGCGCGTATCGCGGCGGCATGAAAGCCCCAGAAAAGACCGATCCCCGAGAGGGTGACCGCATCGCAAAACTGCTCGCGCGTGCCGGTGTCGCCAGCCGCCGCGAAATCGAACGCATGATCGAGGATCGCCGCATCGCACTGAACGGCGTTCCGCTCGAGACGCCTGCAACGATCCTGAAATCGCTGAAAGGAATCACGGTCGATGGCAAACCCGTCGCGCCGCCCGAAACCGCTCGGCTGTTCCGCTATAACAAGCCGACCGGGCTGCTGGTCGCCGAGCGTGATTTTACCGGGCGTCCGACGATTTACGACAAGCTGCCCAAGGAATTGCCCCGCGTCGTGCCTGTCGGGCGGCTCGATTTGAACACCGAAGGGCTGTTGCTGCTCACCAACGACGGCGAACTCAAACGCCTGCTCGAACTGCCATCGACCGGCATCCCCCGCACGTACCGCGCGCGCACTTATGGCCCGGTCAGTCAGGCGCAGCTCGAAGATCTGATCGAAGGGGTCGAAGTCGAAGGCGTGCGCTATGGCAGCATCAATGCCAATCTCGAGCGGCGCACCGGCACGAACCAGTGGATCGAAATGACGCTGACCGAAGGCAAGAACCGTGAAGTCCGCCGCGTGCTCGAGCATCTCGGGCTGCAAGTCAGCCGCCTGATCCGCACGGCCTATGGCCCATTCCCACTTCTCGATATGCCGAGCGGGGCCGTCGACGAAATCAAGCAGAACATCGTCGTCGAATTCATGAAAAACATGAAAGGTATGAAAACCGTCTCATTCGACCGCAACCCGACGCAACCGGTCGGTCGCGAACCGCGCCGTCGTGATGATGCGCCACGGCCTCGTCCGGCACCGGCCATTCGTCCGATGGTCAAGCCCGCCGAACCCGCGCTATCGCCACGCCGTGCGCGCGCCGCCAATTTTGCGCCGAAGCTGGAGCGCGAAGCCGCCAGCAAGGCCGCACCGGCGACGCCGGCCAAACGCAAACATTGGTATGATGGCCCCAAAAAGCCGACACCGGCTGCGCGGCCTCCGCGAGGCGGAAAGCCCAAATAATGCGGATCATCGCCGGACATTATCGCGGCCGCCCGATTGTGGCGCCGAAGGGTGATACCACGCGCCCGACGGCAGACCGCACACGCGAAGCGCTGTTTTCCATGCTGACAAGTCGCCTCGGCAGTTTCGAGGAACTGCGCGTACTCGATCTGTTTGCAGGGTCAGGCGCGCTCGGTCTCGAAGCATTGTCGCGCGGCGCGGCCAGTTGCACTTTTGTCGAACAGGATAGCGCGGCGCTCGGTTGCCTGCGCGCAAACATTGCCAAGCTGGGCGCAAAGGGCGCCGATGTGCGTGCGCAATCCGTCATGGCGCTCGGTCCTGCCCCTGCCCCCTATGATCTGATCCTGCTCGATCCGCCCTATCAGAGCGGCGCAGGCGTCGTCGCATTGGAACGGCTGTTGCGCCTTGGCTGGGTCGCAGCAGGTGCGCTGGTCAGCGTCGAAACGACGGTCAAGGAAACTGTCGCTGCCGAAGGCTTCGAAGTCGACGTCGAGCGGGTGCACGGCAAAGCGAAGCTGACGCTGCTCCGCGCCTGATTGTTCAGCTTTTGCCGAAGGCTGCTGCGGCAAGCGCCAGGACTTCGGGATCGGCGTCGAGCGGCGTCATGCTGACATTGGCTTCGAGGCGATCGGCGATATAAGTAAGCGCCGCGATCCGAGCCGATTTCTTGTTGTTGCCATCGATCACGCACCATGGTGCCCAGCGCGTATCGGTCCGCTCGAACATGTCGCCGTAGGCTTTGATATAATCCTCGCGGCGCGCGCGATTGCGGTAATCGTCATTGCCGGTTTTCCACCGCTTCCACGGATCGTTCAGCCGATGCTGAAACCGCTCGTCCTGCTCTGCCTGCGTGATCTGCATGAACAATTTGATCAGTGTGACGCCATTATCCTTCTGCTGTGCTTCGAATTCGTTAATTTCGTCGAATGCGCGCTTCCATTCCTTTTCAGTGCAGAACCCTTCGACCCGCTCGACGAGCACGCGACCGTACCAGGTCCGATCGAAGACGTTGATTTCGCTTGTCGCCGGTAGCCGCTGCCAGAAGCGCCACAAAAAATGACGCTCGCGCTCTTCCTCGGTCGGTGCGGCAATCGGCCAGACTTCGAAATAGCGCGGATCCCACTGGCCGGTCAGCCGCGAAATCGTGCCGCCTTTGCCGCTCGCATCCCACCCCTCGAAAGCAATAATCGCGGATTTTTTATGGATGATATAGGCAATCTGTATCCGCGCGAGGCGATCCTGCAGCTTCAGAAGATCGTGGTCGTAATCCCCGTCATAGGATTTGCCGACTTCGAAATCGCTCAGATTGATTGCCATATCGGTCCCGTCGCTCAGGCTGGCTGATCTAGCACACGGATACCGAGTTCGCGCAATTGCTTGGGCGT
>JANODH010000177.1:0-3714 GCA_031412595.1 Sphingomonas sp.
GGCGAATAGGCCCGCAACAGCCGCCAATCAGCTTCGATCGCGGGGTTGCCATAATCGTCGACCCAGTAGCGCCCTGCCGTGAACTGATCGAAACGCAGCATATCCATTACGCCGACCGCCGGCAGCGCGGCTGCAAACAAATCGGGTCGCTGGTTGACCACAGCCCCGACCAGCAAGCCACCGTTTGATCCGCCTTGGATCGCAAGCTTTGCTTTCGATGTAATACCCTCAGCGACGAGATATTCACCCGCTGCGATAAAATCGTCGAACACATTTTGTTTGCGCGACAAGCGACCGGCGTCGTGCCATTCCTTGCCATATTCGCCGCCGCCGCGCAGATTTGCCACTGCAAGAACCCCGCCCTGTTCGAGCCAGGCAATACGCGTCGCAGAAAAACCGGGGGTCAGGGAGATATTGAATCCGCCATAGCCATAAAGCAACGTCGGCGCTGGTCCGGCCGGCAAATCATTGCGCCGTACGATGAACATCGGGATCGGCGTGCCATCTTTCGATGAATAGAATACCTGTCGGGTTTCATAAGCCGCAGGATCGAACGCGACCTTTGGCGTGAAAAATGGCTCGCTACGGTTTATCTCAGCGTTGAAGCTGTAGACTGTCGGCGGCGTTGCGAAGCTCGAGAAGCTAAAAAATGTTTCGCCGTCGCCATACCGGCCACTAAAGCCCGCGGCCGTTCCGATCCCCGGCAATTCGATCTTGCCTGCGGGTCGGCCGTCGAGTGTGAACCGCTCGGCCTGCGACTTTGCATCACCGAGATAAGCAACGATCAAATGAGTGCCGACCATCGACGCGCCGACGAGTGTGTCCTTGTCTTGCGGCACGATTTCGATGGGCTTGGCACCGCCTTTTTTGACATCGATGCGCACAATC
The DNA here is from genome assembly GCA_031412595.1 of Sphingomonas sp. Taxonomy (GTDB): domain Bacteria; phylum Pseudomonadota; class Alphaproteobacteria; order Sphingomonadales; family Sphingomonadaceae; genus Sphingomonas_O. Next base: position 889 of record JANODH010000177.1, read on the forward strand.
CGGCCCTTAGGCGCGTCTTTGTCCGTTCGAAACCACAGCCGGTCACCGATTGCCCCGACAAATTGCCAGTCGTTATCGATGTTCGGGATCAGCATACGCGGCTTCGCGCCGGCTTCGTCGAGCGCAACCAGTGTAACCGAATTGCGTGGGTCCGTGCCCGATGACGAAGAGATTACCAGCCAGCGACCATCGTCACTGACTTCAGCACTGTGGTTCAGCTTGGGCGTTGCCGGCGTCGCATAGATTTGCACGTCCGCTGTTTGCGGCGTGCCGACGGCATGAAACCACACGCTCTGGTTCAGATTGAGCGACTGGAACGCAGCACCTTCTTTCGGCTCCGGGAAGCGCGAGTAAAAAAAGCCGCTGCCATCACGCCTCCAGGCAATACGCGAAAATTTCACCCAGCGGACTTCGTCGTCGAGCTGTTTTCCCCTCGTCATGTCAAGCAGCTTTATGGTGCGCCAGTCGGCCCCACCGTCCTGAACGGCAAAGGCAAGAAAGCGGCCATCATCCGATGGTGCCCATTCGGCAAGCGCCGTTGCGCCGTCCTGTGCCCAGTTGTTCGGATCGAGGAGCATCCGCGCCGGCTCGCTGCCGTCACGCGTCATCATCCAGAGCGTCGCCTGATTCTGCAAACCGGTATTGCGCGTGTAGAAATAGCGCGATCCGGCTTTCTGCGGAACGCCCATGCGCTCGAACGAAAACAGTTCGCGCAAGCGCTTTTCAAAAATCGCACGGCCTGGCAGCTTTGCCAGATACGTTGCGGCAACGGCATTTTGCGCCGTAACCCAATTGCGGACGTCGGCACTGTTGCGAACGTCCGTTTCGAGCCAGCGATACGGATCCGCGATGGTTTCGCCGAACGACTGATCGATCACATCGACGGTCGCTGTCCTGGGGTAATCCAACGGTGTCTCCGCTGCGGATGGCGCTGCGATGACAAGAGCCATCAGCCCGACGTTAAAACGGATCAAAAAAAAGGCTCCAACAACATTGCTGCCGGAGCCTAGATTTCTACAGCGAGAGGCGCAAGCGCTCCTCTTTACCAATGCCGATCAGGCCGCTTCGTCCAGATCGTCGTAACCCATGACCGGGCCTGAGTCTTTGCCCTTGGCGTCGACATCGCGATCGATGAATTCGATGATTGCCATGGGCGCAGCGTCGGAAACACGAATGCCGGCCTTTACAACGCGGCAATAGCCACCCGCGCGGTCCGCGTAGCGTGGTGCCAGCGTGTCGAACAACTTGATCAACTGCGCATCGTCAAGCAACCGTGCATGCGCGAGACGACGGTTGGACAAGCCACCTTTCTTCGCCAGCGTAATCAGCTTTTCGGTGTACGGGCGTAGTTCTTTCGCTTTGGCCAGCGTCGTCGTAATTTGCTCATGCTTGATGAGCGCGGCGGCCATGTTGCGGAAAAGGGCGGTACGGTGCGACGAAGTCCGTTGCAGCTTCCGTCCGGCATTACGATGACGCATGATATTCTTCCTTCGTTCGTCCCGCCGCCGTATCAGGCACGGCGGGCCGGGCGGTGAAAAAGGGGCACCGCCCAAACCCCGAAATTCTTAAAGTTCTTACTCTAGGCGTATCAGCCCATCAGCTCCGCTTCGAGCTTCTTGGCCATATCTTCGATATTTTCAGGCGGCCAACCGGGGATGTCCATGCCCAAGCGCAGACCCATGCTCGATAGCACTTCCTTGATCTCGTTTAGTGACTTGCGACCAAAATTGGGCGTCCGCAGCATTTCGGCTTCGGACTTGCCAACCAAGTCACCGATATAAATGATATTGTCGTTCTTCAGGCAATTTGCACTGCGAACCGACAATTCGAGTTCATCGACTTTCTTGAGCAGATAACGGTTGAGTTGATTCGCATCGCTTTCGACTTCATGGCCATGCGACGATGGCGCAGCCATGCCGACCATCGGTGAGGATGCCACCATCGAGTCATCGAAACTGACAAACAAGCTTAGCTGATCCTGAAGAATGCGCGCTGCATAAGCGACGGCATCTTCCGGTGTCACGGTACCATCGGTTTCGATGCTCAGTGACAGCTTGTCATAATCCAGCTCCTGCCCGACGCGGGTGTTCTCAACCTTGTAGGCCACTTGGCGCACGGGCGAATATAGCGCATCGACCGGTACAAGCCCGATTGGCGCATCCGCAGGACGATTGGCCGCGCTTGCAACATAGCCTTTGCCGACATCCGCCGTCAGTTCCATGTTGAACGTGGCGCCTTCGTCAAGATGACAGATGACGAGTTCAGGGTTCATCACTTCGATGTCCCCCGAAACCGCAATCATGCCGGCCGTCACTTCAGCGGGGCCCGTTGCCGAAAGCTGAAGCCGCTTGGGTCCTTCGCCTTGCATCCGCAATGCAATCTGCTTCACGTTCAGGACAATATCGGTCACGTCCTCGCGAACGCCCGCAAGCGATGAAAATTCGTGCAGCACGTTTTCGATCTTGATCGACGTCACGGCCGCGCCTTGCAGCGACGACAAAAGCACGCGGCGCAGCGCGTTGCCGAGCGTGAGGCCGAAACCGCGCTCGAGTGGCTCGGCGATAAACGTTGCCTTGCGCTTGGAATCACCACCGACTTTCTTTTCGAGAGCGGTCGGCTTCTTAAGTTCCTGCCAGTTTTTGGAATTGACTGCCACGATGTTCCCCTTGGGGTTGGGCGAACCGCTCGTCAGCGGGTCTGCCGGGTAATCCATATTGTCTGCGTCACGAAGCATGAATGACTCGCTCAAACGCGGCGACGCTTCGATGGTCGGACGCCATTGTGCGGGATCGACGTCACGTCACGGATCGACGTGATCTTGAAACC
>JANODH010000178.1:0-3972 GCA_031412595.1 Sphingomonas sp.
CCGACTTTAACGGCGCGGGTACATTGGTCTCGCTTGGCGCGGGCAACCTCGACATAAACGTCGGCACCGACCTGATCGGCGGTCGCTTGAATGTTGCATCGGGTGCTGCCGCGGTCAAAGTCGATGGCAGCGTCATTGCGGCAGGCGTGGTTGGTAGTGCGACAAGTGCCGTGGCCAACCAGATCACCATCAATGATGATCGACGCAACTTGCTGAACATCAGACTGAGCGACGCCACTTTCAAAATCGCCGCCGCTGGCACTATCGACATTGGCGGGATAAGTGCGTTCGGCACCCGATATGATCTGAGCAAAAACGATTTCGGCTTCTACACACCGGTCTCGTCTTTGAGCGTCATCAGCAACGAAAAAATTACCTATGCTCCGAACGAGATCAGCCAACGCTACGCAATCAATTTTTCCAAAAATGCCATTGGGGTCGGTGGCAATCCAGCTATTCTACCCGGATCGCTACAACTCGGTTCGTTGAATGGTGACTTGGATCTGGGCACGACCGTGGTCAGCAAAACCGGGGCATTTCAGGCTACCGAACAGAAATTCTTGTATCCGAGTATTTACGGACAGCTGGGCCTGTATGCGGGCGGCGAAATCGCGGACCTGAAACTGACGATGCTCGATGCCAACCCTGCCGATCTGCCAGGGCCCTTCTCGGTATTCCGCACGTCGCCGAGTACCGGTTCGATTCTCGCCGGGGTCGATTTCCAGCTCCTTCAAGATGGCGCAAGCGACGCGACCGCCCGACTTGACCATAATCGGCGAATAACCCATCTGGGCAACGCGACGCCGGCACGTATTTTCGCCGACGGCTCGATCCGCAATGCGTATATTGTCTTGCCGAAGCAGGCGCGGATCGGCGCGGGGATCGATATCGTCGACCTAATCTATCGCGGACAAAATTTAACTACCCGCGATGTGACCCGGATCACCGCTGGCAATGACATCACGGCAACACGCGCAACGGCAATCTTTGTCAATCCTGCGCTTACCCTGCCCTTCAATGCTGGTAATGATATTGCGGTTGGTGGCCCGGGCGCGTTGTTTGTTGAAGCGGGCCGCAATCTCGGGCCGTTTATAGTGTCAGGCAACGGTCTGTCGGGCGGTATTCGCACCGTCGGCAATGACGCGAACCCCTGGCTTTCCGACACCGGCGCCAAGCTCTATGCCATGTTTGGATTGAAAGCACCCATGAGTGACGCGTCCAGCGGCGCGAATTATGATGCGTTGATCCAGAGCTATCTGAACCCGGTCAATTTTTCGAACGTCGACGGCGACCTGTTCGAGCAAAATGTCGACTCGGATGGCAATGCTGCGCCAGACCGGTCACGCTATGTTTATGCGCCCATCCTTGCGCAATGGCTTTATGACAACGAGCCGGGGCTCTTCGACCGCGTGTTCGCTAATCCGGCACTGCGTGATGCAGCCGCTGCCGCCGATGGTGCTACGCTGGCCGAAGCAAAGCGACTTGCCGCAGACAGTTCGCTTTCCGCCTCGGAAAAAGCAGCAGCAGTGAGGAAGTTGACGGCGGCGCAAACGTTGGCAGCTGCGGCTTATCCAAAAATGGGCGATCTTTACGCCGAATTCGCATCACTCAGCACCGGTACCGCAAGCGACCCAAGTCTTGGCGTGTTGCGCCAGCGCCAGTTCCTGCTCGACAAGCTATACTTCGGCGAACTTCAGGCACCTGCCGACCCGGCGGGTAACAGCTATCTGCAATATGTCCGTGCCTATCGAGCAGTCGATACATTGTTTCCGGCGTTGGTCGGATACACTGACAACCTTTCGACTTATACGCGCGATCCCGCGACGATTAGCGCAACCAATCCGTTTGGCATTCTGGTCAAGAAGCTCGATGCCTCGGGGCAACCGCTCGTGGCGACCAAAGTAAAGACAGGCGATGCGGATCTGCGTCTGTCTGCGTTTCAGACAACGCGTGGCGGCGACATCACACTGATCGGACCCGGCGGCGATATCATCGCTGGATCGGTCGTGCGGCTCGAAGCGCAGCTGGCGCGGACGGCGCAAGGCGTGGTGCCCCCCGAATTCGCTTCCGAAGGAGCCCGCAAAATCACATCGTTTCCCATCGGAAACGAAGGCGTGCTTACGCTGCGGACCGGGGGAATCCGCTCGTTCACCGACGGCGACTTCCGGCTCAATCAGAGCCGCCTTTTCGCGGTGCGTGGTGGCGATCTCGTGCTGTTCTCTGCGAATGGCGACCTTAACGCTGGACAAGGCCCCAAAACGTCGTCCAGCTTTCCACCGATAACATTGCGCTTCGATCCCAATGGCCTTGCCGAAATCGATAGCGCAGGCAGCGTCGCCGGGGCCGGTATCGCGACGTTCCGGCCTTCGCCTGAAATCGCAGCTTCAAGCGTCACGCTCGTGGCACCGGTCGGAACGGTTGACGCGGGCGATGCGGGCGTTCGCGCATCGGGCGATGTTTTTGTTGCTGCAGCACGCGTCGCCAATGCCGACAATTTCAAGGTCGGCGGCGCGGCATTTGGTGTTCCGGCTATCGGTACGACCACGGCGGCACTTCCCGCAGGCACCTCGAACGTCATCGACACCAACACGTTCCGCCCCAAAACGCTCGGCGAGCAGATCAACGACCGCCTGTCGCAAATCTTGGTCAACGTGTTGGGCTATGTTGGTGGCAGCAATCCTTGCCCTGAAGGTCAGCTGCAGAATGCGGCGGGCGAGTGCCAGCCAAATTAACAGCATGAACGTGTTGTTAGCCTAACCCGGCAACTGCGTCTTTGCGGTTGTTGCTTAATCCGGCCCTCACCAAAAGGGGTTGGTCGGGTGGCTTCGATTTTATTGATTTCAAGCGTGAATGAAGTGCTAGCCGGATTGCTGGCGACGATGGCAATCGACGCTTCTCTGCCACGCGATCCTGTTTCACCGTCGTGCACCGGATCCGCAACGACGATTGCCATGATGATGCGTCCCGCGGCATCCTCGCAAACCATGCTAACACAGCCGTCGCGCGTGGGGCAGACTGTCCAACGGGCCGCTGACGGGCTTTTCTATATCGAAGCACGGATCAATGGGGCACCAGTTCGTTTTTTGGTCGACACTGGCGCAACCATGATCGTTCTGACGAAAGCCGATGCCGCGCGCGCGGGCGTGCTGCCGCATATCGCGGCATTCAATGATTTGGCCAGCACCGCGGGTGGCGACACGACAATGGCGCGAGTCCGGCTTGATCGTGTCGCGGTTGCCGGGTCGCTGGACTTCGACGTGCCTGCCGCCGTTGCCGGCGATGGCCTTCGCGTGTCGCTGCTTGGTGCAAGCTGGTTCACGCAGATCGCTTCGCTGACAATCGCTGGCGACCGAATGGTTCTACAATAAAAAAACAGCCCCGGATTGCTCCGGGGCCGTCGTTGAGTTGGTATTCTAAACGCTGTTAAGCGCCCGCGCCTGGGGTGCAACCGGCACCGGCAACGCCACCGACATTCGAGGCCGTACCACCGGTGTTTCTGGTGACCGTGGCCGCAACGGCATTCGTGGTTGGCTGCTTGCTTTGGATCCACAGACCACGCGCACCGAGACCGGTTGCACTGGTTGGTGCCGTGTCGACGAGGAAGGTGTCGAAGATCGCCTTGATCCAGCCAGCTGGCAATGGGGCAAAGTTCGACTGCGCAGACAGACCACGTGCCGTGCACGTGCCAGCCGTTCCGGCAAGCAGATTGGTCGAGAGGTTGGCCGTACCGCTGCTGATCTGGTCGTCGTACTTGATCTTCTTCAGGTTGGTGTAGAGGAAATGCGCAACCGCGCCACGGTTCGCATCGCTCTTGAAGCAGGTCGACGTTAGCATGAACGAGACACCCGTCATCGGATAACCGAGTGGCGGAGCCGCGAGCGTGCGTGCCGTGAAACCACCCGACGTGTCGGCGCGCGAATACAGCACGTCGGCCCAATCAAGCGGATTGGCACGGTTTACCAGAACGCCGGT